>CAYOJS010000072.1:0-8001 GCA_964404345.1 uncultured Methanosarcinales archaeon | reverse complement strand
CGGCGGATCAACGCCAACTCTTTTGCATAATCATCCTCATGCTCCATGACAGAAAAACGACTGCCCCCTGATAATAGAACAGCATCAAAACCCGTTGCATCGCTTGCTTGCTGAAAGGGGACTGTTTCTACGTCATGCCTTGAAAGCGCCTGCTGCAACTCCTCCAAGAAATGAGAACCATTGTCCACTAGCAATAACTTCATCCTTGCCTTTGGCACTAAATGTTTATAAATTGTACCGGTTTTTACGCTTCCATGCCCGGGTCGCATAGCCTGGTATTGCGCGGGATTGCTAATCCCGTCCCTCTGGGAGCATGAGTTCAAATCTCATCCCGGGCGCCATTTTCCTTTCAAGACATCTTGCGTAAGTGTTAAATAGGAGTCTTTTTTTATCCAACATATGGTTGAGGTTACTGCAGTTTTGTTGGGCTTAAGTTTTATCCTGTTTTTCGGATTTATTGCCGAATTTATCTTTACTAAAACTCATATTCCCGATATTTTATTCTTAATCTTGTTGGGGTTTTCCATTGGCCCATATGGATTCAAATATGTAAATCCTTCCTATTTTACAAATCTAGCCCCCCTCTTTACTACCTTTACGCTACTCTTCCTATTATATGAGGGGGGCTTACACCTTGATTTACGGTCCTTTGCCAAGGGTCTTGCTCCCAGCCTAGGCGTTACCTTATACAATTTTTTCATCTCAGCCATTGTTGTCTCCGGAGTCATGTACCTGTTCGGTTTTAAATTACTCATTGCGATCATGACTGGATTCATACTGGGCGGAGTTTCATCTGCTTTTGTTCTTCCCCTCTTGAAACATCTTAATGTCTCCGGTAAAGCTCATTCTATTCTTGCATTGGAATCTGCGTTAACAGACGTATTCTGCATTGTTTTTGCACTTACTGTCATGGAAGTTATCCAATTGAATGTTTTCGATTTCAAAGTGATGCTAACCAAGATTGCTTCCTTATTCGCCATTGCGGGCTTTATCGGGGTCGTGGCCGGCATTATCTGGATCATACTCTCCTTAAAAATATTCAAGGAAAACAAATCTTACATGATCACGATTGCCTACCTTATCCTAGTCTACATCCTCACCGAATACCTGAATGGCAATGGCGCCATTGCCGCTTTATTCATGGGCCTTGTTTTGGGAAACTCCAAGAAACTCACTTCTATATTTGCAGGCCTTGTGAACCAAAAGAAAAAGAGCACACACAAAAAGCAACCCCAAGCAGAGTATGTCGTTGCCGTTACTTCAAGCTCTGAACAATTCTTTTACTCTCAACTATCGTTCCTACTGAAAACTTTCTTTTTTGTTTATATCGGCCTGTTGTTAAACCTAGACAACAAACAAGCTTTACTAATCGCAGGCGCTTTAGCCCTTGCCATTCTAATTGCAAGAAATGCAGTGGGCTGGATTACAAAAGGCTTTGGCTTGTATGAACGCAGTTTAATGAAATCCATATTCGCTAGGGGCTTAGCTTCTGCAGCCATCACCCAAATTGTACTGCAAAAAGGGATTGAAGGCGCCGCCTTGATCGCAAACATTGTCTATGGAGTTATCGTCTTTACTATTGTTCTAAGCTCCATCCGTGTATTTATATCCAAACGAAATTAATGTTCGAAACCCTTGCCACAAGCAAGTATTTAAGTCATAAAGTCCTTCTTAGACCATGGTACGCAGCTACTGGAAGATTGTCAATAGGGTCATTGAAGAAGCGGATATCCTGCTTCTTTTGCTGGATGCACGACTCATGGATGAAACACGAAACGCTGAAGTAGAAGCCAAAGTACGTGAAGCCAAAAAACCTCTTATTTATGTGATCACCAAATGTGACTTGGTGGACAAGAAACTCATGGATCAAATCACTTTACACCCTTCTGTGTTTGTCTCCGCGAAAGAACATCATGGTACGACTTTACTACGAGAACGCATCTTGATTGAAGGACAAAAAGCCTACAAAAATCAAGAAGTCTTTACGGTGGGTGTTTTAGGATATCCTAATGTTGGCAAATCCTCTTTGGTTAATGCCATGAAAGGAAGTAAAGCAGCACCCACTAGCTCAGTGAGCGGCTTTACTACTGGCGTGCAAAAGGTAAAAATGGACAACCGAATCATGTTCCTCGATACGCCCGGCGTTGTACCCTACAAAGAAAAAAACGACAACAAACACGCCCTGATTGGCACACTGGAATTCAACCAAGTCGAAAACCCGGACGTTGTTATTATGGAATTCATGGAAAAGTACCCGGGCAAGATTGAAGCTCACTATGGCGTTGAAGTAAGCTCTGAATTTGAAGACACCCTGTTTGCCATTGCCAAAAAGAAAAATCTCCTCAAGAAAGGCGCTGAACTGGACATTGAACGCACTTCCAAGATGATCCTCAAAGACTGGCAAACCGGAAAAATTAAATAAAACACAGTATGAGGTTTCCTATGATCTTTACTGGCGTCATCATTAAAGAAAGCTTGGAACACAAAGACGTTCTAAAAAAAGTCAAGATTGTTGCAACTAAAGTTGAGGCAACAACGGAACGGCACAAGACTCCTTGGGTGAAGCAATGGACGTTGCACACGGTGGAGGTTGATGAAGATCAAGCGGAGAGCATTGCTCGCGAGTTGAGTGAGAATTTAGATTCTAAGCATGATTGGTATGCCGACTACAAGAATGACTTTACCCATTATATTATCTTTCGGAATAAGGTTTTTAAAATTGACCGAAGAAGCAAAGAGCAATATGATCTAGCGAAGGAATACGGCCTCTCTTTAGGAATTCCCGAATATCAAGTTGACTTCCACCCCAACATCAAAAAATGGGAACGATAATCTCTGGCTTATTGTTCGACTAACTTCAACCCATATTTCTTTAAGCGAACAAAATGCTTCTGATTATAGGTTAATAATTCTAGGTTATGCACAATGCATGTTGCCGCAATAAACACATCCTTAAAATCAAGAATACTTCCTTGTTTTTTTAAGTCTCTAAGTATATCGGCAGCTAAACGGGCAACTGCATCACTTATCGATATGACTTCTAACCAAGCCAAAAGCTCTGGAACTGTTTCTTCATCCTTGCGACCATACCATATTTCAAATGCATTGATCGCTGTGATGCATAAAATCGCCTCGGAAGATTCTAAAGCATGCTGAGGAGTGGCCTCCTTATTCAACAAGGCAATGAGGACATCCGAATCTAGACATATTTTTCGGACCATCGCTTCCAACCTTCTTTTAGCTCAGCCACTGCTTTGGCATCCACTCCACCTCGGCCGAAAAAAGACAATACCTTCTCTTTGTTCGAGCGACCCTGCAACAATCTTCTAATGACTACCGAATAACTTTCTTCACCTTTAAGACTCTTTAGCGTGTTATATACATCGTCGGAAACATTGATGAGCTTAGCCATTGTATAGATATATACATATATGTATATAAATGTTTCGGATGAAGGACGCAAGCTTTATAAATAAATCCGAGCTCTGCTGATCTATGGAAGGCGTGATCAACAACTTTTGCCGAAACCGACATACCTGCTCGGAAAATCAGATGGTTGTCTTAGTGGATAGCTTGACGAAGAGAGCCGACGCTATGAAATACGTCGGGAAAAAAGTCGTCTACGCGACTGGCAAAAAAGACATGACTGGGAAAGTGGCGAGCGCGCACGGCAACAAGGGGGCCTTGCGTGTCATCTTCGAGACGGGCATGCCTGGACAAGCTGTTGGTAAAAAAGTCAAGATTGAGTGATTGTTCTGCTTTTTTGATTCATAAAAAATTCACGCTGCTTTCTCTGCAGGGCCTGTTTCTTGCGCGGTTGAAGCCATGTCTCTTGCCAACTTGCCCGCACGTTGCGTCACTTCCGCACTTAACTCAGCTGTCTTTGCTGCAACCAACTTTAGAATTCTCGTGAGACTGCTGAATGTCAACTGCTTGGTCTGCTCGACATTCTTCAATTCGTCTTCGACCACCTTGCCATAGGCATTCAATTGACTCTGAGCAGCGGACACTTCAGTCATGGTTCGGTCGAACATTTTATTTTCTACGGAAACGCCTTGCAAGAGCTCGGCTTCACTTTGCTTAGATAGGCGTGTAAGTTGATCCAATTCCAACTCGACTAATGGATTGTTCGTCAACAACTGTTCGGCTAATTTATCCAATTGAGCAAAGCCCCCCACCACTTGATCTCTTAGCTTTTGACTGGCAGCCGATAAAGATTCTAAACCGTGTGTTTCGGCCGCCAACTCCGTCACTTCTTTCAAGAAACCCTTTAATTCTCCATGAAAATCCAACAATGCTTTTTTTGACTCTAATAACGCTCCGAAGAAACCGGTCAAACTGCTTTGCGACTTCACCACCAACTCATCCACCTGATCCAAGTGCCCCTCCAATTTATCATGACCTAAATCCACGACTGTACCTGCAAAACGCGCCTGCGCTTTTACCAAGGAAGCCTTAAGCTGCTGTTCCTTGCCCTCAAAATTCTCCATTTGGTTCTCTACATTCTTTGTATCCTTCACTGTGGACTTAATCTTATTCAACTGACTATATGTTTCCTGCAAATAACCCCCTAATTGGGTTATCACACCATTTAATACCTGCTCGGCCCGCTCCAATGAACTCAAGCCCTGCTTCATAGTAATGATTTCTTTCTCTAAGGTGGCCTTAGCCTCGTTGATGTTGGCCTCTGCTGCAGCTCTTGCTTCTGCCGAAAGCTTTTCATTCCCTATTCTCAATGAAGCCTCTAAGGAGGACAGGCGCTTTTCCTTATTCTTAATCTCCACACGGACTTTCCCTATCTTCTTAGTCCCTAATTTTCCCAATTTATTCTGAATCAACTGCGCCTCTTTTTCTAACTTAGACGAACGCGTTGCGGCTGCATTTAATGCCTTCAATACCTTCTTCATCTTTTCCACTACTTTTAAACGGTCGGCGTCCGCCCCTTGCTCAAACTCTACTAACGTTTCGCTTTCCAATACCAACTCGTGTAAGAACTCCATCATCAAGTCCATCGAGGCCTGAACTGTTTGTGGAAGCGTCTTCAAATCAGCAATCTGCTCTGCAATTTGAGCCAGGCGATTTTCATGCGCCTCCTCCCTTTGCTCGTCCGAAAGGCTGGTGTTTAACAAATTCAAAGTCGCTTCGGGCAATACTTTAGCACCCCCTTCAATGGCTAATTCCCCTCCTGAAACCTCCATTTCTCTGGCTTCGACCAAGGCCAACCCCCTAACCTCTTGATTTTTATCGGAAGTCGCAAGCCCTTCCTCGATTCGCGTCGCCTCTTCTAACCTTTGTCGTATATCTGAACCTCCTGTACCCCAGTCCTCCAATTCTCTCTCTCCGCGTGTACCATACTCCATGTTTCTTGCGGCTAAACGCCCAAGGCCTGCCATGCCCCCCACCAACACTGTGACGATGACCATTGTCAATACATTACCTGTCAACAGAAACGCCAAACCCGAACCCAAGGCCAGGTAGAAGATGAGCTCTTTGAAATTCTCCTCTGGTTTTCTCATCCGGACAAAGACCACCCAGCACACAAGGCCTAAGACCATCCAAAGAAAGATCTTCAACTGCGTCGGAATAAAATCCGTTGAAAAAGCGCCCTGCATCAAACTGGTACTAAACCCACCCACCATGAACGCTTCCTAGCAGACGCCCTATATAAAACTTATTGCGATAAGGCTCTGTCCGGAATCGTAGAAAAAGCTATACTAGCGATTAAGACGCTCCTCTAAGCTATAAAGAAACAGTATACAGATTCGACCCATTCCGGACAGAGCCTGCGATAAGCATACCCCACAGAATACGACTTTATAGAAAGTCTCGCTATCGCTCGGTCTTGCAGCCCGTTCGCATCTTAACCTTTTGCTGTTAAGCACTCCTCCCTGGATGGGGCGATCTTCCTCAGCGCTTATCTGTTCACTAAATAAGATGCTCACAAGAAGGCGGCAAGACGCCACTTTCTATAAATCCCCACAAATACGAAATGTTTAAATATCGGCCTAGACGAAAAGAAGAATATGGCAGCCGCCGCTGCTGCAGCCGCAGCACCTCAATTTGTTCTGATGCCTGTCTTAGCTGTAGGCCTTGTCCTAAGTATCATCGAACTCATCTTTGTCCACGCCGATGAACGAGGCCTTGGATGGCTTAGCCACGGCATCCACGCCCTTCCTACTATGCTCATCTTCATCTTCATCAGCATGAACGTCGGCTATGCCCTAAGCCTCGTCGGATGGCACGCCAATCAATGGATTGAAATTGGCGTCCGCGTCGTGATTGGATTGATTGCGATGGCCAAGATTGCTGGCGCTGCTGCGATTGCCGGCCGCGTGGGAGAAAAGAAATTTCACGTCTTAATTATTGGCGCCCTTGTTATGTTAGCACCCTACTTATGGGAGTGGTTCTTGAGAAGCCTAGCTGAACAGTATGTGCCCTTCTTGGCCAAGTAATTCGATCTCTTTCTAGAAAAATATGATAAAGTACGGTACGTGCCATGCGAATCGAGGCTCAAAAGCATAAACTATATAAGTCTGTGTACACGTACACGTACACAGATGGCCACCAAGACCCTATCGATTATGGACGATGTGTACGAACGCATGGTTCGGCTGAAGAAGAAAGATGAAAGCTTCTCCGAACTACTTAGACGAGAACTACCGGAAAAGAAAGGATCTATCCTTGACTGTGTAGGACTCTTAGCTAACTGGCCGGAAGAAAACTGGCGAAAAATGGAAAAAACCCTTACCGATGCCCGCAGAGAAACCAACAAAAGGAAAATCCACACATGGTAAACACCTATGCCCTAGACACCACTTTTCTCATTGACCTCCTCAAAAATAACCCACAAGCCAAAGAACTTGCCATTAAAATAGCTCATGAATACCTTTGCACCACCCCCATTAATGTATATGAACTCCTTCTCGGGTTTTACTCCAGCAAGCCCGAAGACCTCAAAAGACTCATCGAACGAAGCCACATCCTACTTGATCGCTTGAACCTCCTCCCCCTTACCAATGAAGCCATTGAACGATCGGCCGAAATCGGGGGCTTCCTAAACCGAAAAGGGTGGAAGATAGACCACACAGACTGTCTTATTGCTGGAGCCCTTCTTGCCAATGGTTGTACCACCCTTGTTACCCGAAATGCTGATCACTTCAAGCGCATCCCGGGAATCAAAGTAAAGACCTACTAATTCTTTTCTCCTCGACACACATAGAAAGATTTATATACGAGTGGAGCGGGAAAAGTATCATATAAAGGTGCGATTGAATGAGAAACAAGCTACAACGCTTCATCCCAATCATTCTTTTAACTATCTTTTTTGTCGCTCAAGCGCATAGTGTTCTTGCAGCCGTCTCCCTTTGGGACACCATCAGCCAAGGCTTGACTAAATTCTTAACCACCACCATTCGATTGCCTTTTACCTCTGATGTCTACATGAGCTTTGTCCTCTTCACTTTCCTCATCTTCTTTGCCTTATTCTGGGCCGTCGCCCGAAACATGATCCCACCCTTTAAAGCAAAAGGAGACGGAGATAAAACCGACATGGGCAATGCCGCCAAAGCCTTTGCCGCTGCCCTTGCTGCCTTGGTTGTCCTAGGAAGCCCCATTGTAGAAATGTTCCAAAACTTTCTCCAAGCCTGGGTAGGAGGCATTGCTGCCTGGTTCTTGCTCATCGGAACCATTGTCTTACTCTGGGTTGGCACTTCTAACCTGTTCCGAGCAGGTGCCCGACAAGGCACCTACCAATCTACTTTTGATGCTCAAGCCCAAGCTGGACTACGCGAACAAGAAGTAGCTCGTGAAAAACAAAACACCGCCTTCCGCGGAGAAACAGAAGCCCAAGATAAGATTGACCGAGGAGCCAATCTCGCCAATGCCACGAACCTCACCGAAATAGACGAACAAACCCGAAAAAACCAAGCTGCCGCCGCAACGCACGGCGTTGCCCAAACTCAAACGGCCGAGAAACAAGCTGACGCTCAGCGGGCTCTCAAC
>CAYOJS010000071.1:7822-8069 GCA_964404345.1 uncultured Methanosarcinales archaeon | reverse complement strand
CGGACGGGAAAGAGAACAGGTCCACAGCTGGGAAGTCAACATCCCCACCCTGACTCCGCACGTGCTAGTGAAGGATTGCAACGTGACGAAGCCGACGGCCTAGACAGACCATAGACCGACAAGATTTATAAGGACGACCCTTTCTTTTACCATAAATAATATGAGCGGGTTATGACTATCCTTTCGATTTCGAAGAATAAAATCATCCTCACCCTTGTACTCTTACTGCTCCTGTCAATCTTTTTTA
>CAYOJS010000071.1:4745-7812 GCA_964404345.1 uncultured Methanosarcinales archaeon | reverse complement strand
CTCTTCTCCCCTTCTTTTAGACAACCTCCACCACCTAAACATTTCTCCTTCTTAGACTCTGAAATTGCTAAACTCCCTGCTGAAGAATTCTACCGCGACCAAGACTACTACCTCATCAACTTCAAACCCCTCAGAGTCCTATTCAACCAAACCATCCAAACCCAGAAAAAAGGAAGATACGGGATCTACTTTGAAAGCCTCAACACAGGCGCCTGGACCGGCATCAACGAACGAAACACCTTTGTCCCGGCCAGCCTGCTCAAAGTCCCTGTTGTTATCACCATCCTTAAAAAAATGGAAAAAGGCACTCTACTGCCTGACACCCTTGTCACCATCCAACCCCGGATGATTAACATGTTGTATGGGGCTGTGGGACTCTTAAACCCTGGAGACCAAGTCCCCGTCCAACAACTTATTAACTACACCTTTTATTATTCAGATAACACTGCTGTTAATGCCCTCAACTCCCTTCTCCAAAAAAAAGACCTTCAAGACGTTTTCTTTGAAATCGGAGTCCCCCATATGGCAATAGAAACCGAAAACGCTACCAAAACGGGAGATATCCTTATCTCTCCCAAAGACTACAGCAACATCCTACGCACCCTCTACTATTCTAGCTACCTCAAGCGTTACTCTTCTAATTTACTCCTATCCTACCTTACTCAAACCCGCTTTGAAAAGAGTCTTCCTGCCGGGGTCCCTCCCGATGTAAAAGTAGCCCACAAAGTAGGATACTACCTCGCTAAAGAAGGAGAAGAACACCACGACTGCGGCATCTTCTATTATGACCATTCGCCCTACATCCTATGCATCATGACCCAAGGCCTCACCCAAGAAGAAGCCGATGCGTTCGCTGCACAAATCTCCCGCATCACGTATGACTTCATGGAAGAACAAATCGGTACAGACGGCGACGTGGATGAATAATTCTGCAAACCTGCTTGTTGAGCTTGTATGAAGACTCACACATATATTTAAAAATACCCCCCGTAAAGTTTATATATAAAGAGATCTCTACTTTATCTTACATGAGCCCCCCTTCTGATGCTGTTGTCAACGCCGACCTTAAAGCCACGCTAGACGGCCCTGTGTTCTCGTTTACGACCACTTCAGGACTTAACCTAGAAGAGGAAAACAAGCTCCTTCGCGAGACAGTGCACCAGCTTAAGGAAGAAGTCAACAAATACCGCACGCCAGCCCTTATGTTAGCGGATGTCGTGGACTTAATGGACGGCAAAGCCGTCATCAAAATCCCCAATGGCAACAAATTCCTGGTGGAAATTGCCGCTCACGTCCAAAATGTGGCACCGGGACATTCTGTCCTTATTGAACAAAAAAACTTGACCGTCGTGGACAAGATCCAGACCAACACCAAATTCCACGTTGAAAAATTCGTCATCCTTGAAACACCCAATGTACCCTGGAGCCAAGTTGGAGGCCTAGAAAGCCAAATCGTTGACATTAAAGAAGTCATTGAACTTCCGCTCACCAAGCCTGAATTGTTCAAGAAAGTCGGCATTACACCCCCCAAAGGCATCCTACTGCATGGACCCCCTGGAACCGGGAAAACCCTACTGGCCAAGGCTGTTGCTTCGAGTGCTCACTGCACCTTCATCGAAATTGTGGCTTCTGAATTGGTACAAAAGTTCATTGGAGAAGGCGCCAAACTCGTCAAAGAGATCTTTGAACTGGCAAGGGCCAAGGCACCCAGCATTGTATTTATCGATGAACTCGATGCCCTTGCTGCAAAACGCGTTGAATTAGGAACGTCCGGCGAGCGAGAAGTCCAACGAACCTTCATGCAATTATTATCGGAATTGGACGGATTTAAGCCATTGGATAACGTTAAGATCATTGGCTGCACGAACCGCAAAGACATTTTGGATCCGGCCATTTTGAGACCTGGACGGCTAGACAGGCTTATCGAGGTTCCACCTCCCAACAAAAATGGCATCCGCGACATCTTCAAAATCCACAGCCGCAACATGCGCTTCCAAACCGGATTCACCATTGAAAAATTCCTCGACCAGCTCACGAACTTCAGCGGCGCCGAAATCAAAGCCGTCTGCACCGAAGCCGGCTACTTTGCGATCCGCAAGAACCGCACCCAAATCCAAGAAGAAGACATCAAACAAGCCATCCTAAAAGTCAAACAAGAAGAAAGCGGAAGCGATGATTACTTAGGAATGTTTGGCTAGACATTGTATTCTTCCCAACTCTTGATCTCCAAGTCCTCCTTCTTAAACCGAGCGATGGACTGAACAAACAACTTCGCCACTTGCAGGTTCATAAACAACGGAATGGCCAGATCCACTGCCTTCCGACGAATCACATGATGATCCATAGAAAACGTGGCTTCCTCAGGGTTTGGCACCGAGATTACAAGATCCAACTTTCGCTGCTCCATGTACTTCTCGACGTTGTTCGCCTTATCCTTATCATGAGCCTTAAAAATCATCGTGTTCGCAATGCCATGAAGACTCAGAAACGCAGATGTATGCTCTGTCGCATAAATCGTGAAACCCAACTCCTGCAATAGGCGCGCCTCATCCAAGAAATCAAACTTCTGCTTATCCCCCCCCACACTGATCAAAACCGAACTCTTCGGCAGGCTATAGCCTGAAGAAAGCACGGACTTCAAAAAGGCCTCGTGCAAGGTATCCCCAAAACAAGCCACTTCCCCTGTAGAAGCCATCTCCACCCCCAAGACCGGATCTGCCCCTGTCAAGCGAGCAAAGGAAAACTGAGGAGACTTGACTCCGACGTATGGGAGCAGCAAGAACTCCATGCCTGTCTTTTCCACGGACTCCCCCACCATCGCCCTTACTGCACACTCAATAAAGTTTACCTTCATCACCTTACTCACAAACGGAAAACTCCGAGAAGCCCGCGCATTGCACTCAATCACCATCACTTCATTATCCTTAGCAATGAACTGGATGTTAAAGGGCCCTGTAATCTTCAACGCTTTAGCGATTTTACGCCCCGCCTCCTCCACCTTTCTCACCGTCTCGGTGTAAATCTTTTGCGGGGGAAAGATCATGTTGGCATCGCCTGAATGCACGCC
>CAYOJS010000071.1:0-4735 GCA_964404345.1 uncultured Methanosarcinales archaeon | reverse complement strand
TTTCCACATGCTCTGAAATGGCATGCACCAACCCCTCACCCTCTTTTGCAACGGCATCCAACTCGAGCTCCTTTGCGTTCAACAGGAACTTGGTAATCACGACAGGATGCTCTTTCGACACATCGGAAGCCATGGACAGGTACCCCTCTAGGGAAACATCGTCAAAGGCCACGTTCATAGCCGCCCCACTCAATACATATGAAGGACGCACCAACACCGGGTATCCGACTTTCTTTGCAAACTCCTTTGCCTCCTCCAAGGTCCTCAACTCAGCCCAAAGAGGCTGCAAAACACCTAACGCGTCCAACAACTTAGAAAACTTGTGCCGATCCTCTGCCTGATCTATATTTTCCGGAGCTGTACCCAAAATCTTCACTCCCTCCTGATGCAAGCGCATGGAAAGATTATTCGGGATCTGGCCTCCTACGGACACCACCACCCCTTCCGGGCACTCAAACTCGTAAATATCCATCACCCGCTCAAACGACAACTCCTCAAAATACAACTTTTCGGCAATATCGTAATCCGTACTGACTGTCTCCGGATTGCAATTCACCATGATCGGCTTGTAACCCAAGTTCCTCAATGCAAACACGGAATGAACGCAACACCAATCAAATTCCACACTGCTCCCAATCCGATACGGACCACTCCCCAAAACCATCACACTTTTACTCGAAGGCTGCACGTCGTGCTCATCCCCATGATAGGTCATGTATAAGTAATTGGTCTGCGCCGGATACTCGGCCGCCAAGGTATCGATCTGACGCACCACTGGCAAAAGCTTATGCTTTTTCCTCAAGGCACGCACCCTCAAAACACCCTCAGTTGCATCTGCCACTTTCAGCAGACGACCGATCTGAAAATCAGAAAAACCAGTCTGCTTGGCCTTCTTCAATACGTTGACTGGGATTGAACCCAATGAGTACTGCTCTACGTCTTTTTCTACGGCTATAATGTTCTTAATCTTATGAACAAACCATGGGTCAATATTTGTTAGACTGACTATCTGCTCAACCGACCAACCCTGCCTCAACGCTTCGGCCACGGCAAAAATCCGCTTATCCGTCGGAAACTCCAACGCCTGCTTTAAGTCCTTAAACTTCAAACCGACATTGGCTGAAAGCCCATGCTTGCCATTCGCCAACATACGAACCGCCTTCTGAATGGCCTCTTCAAACGGACTTCATCCCCGAGCCCAATTCCCTAGAAACCTCCTTGAACTTCTCAAAATCCCACCGAGGCATCTTCACGACCAGATAATCCAACGCCGGCTCAAAACACGCCGTCGTAGATTTGGTTATGGAATTTCTCAACTCCACAAGGCTTTTTCCTAAAGCCAGCTTCGCTGCGATGAATGCTAATGGATACCCTGTTGCTTTCGAAGCCAATGCCGAACTTCGCGAGAGACGCGCATTCACCTCAATGATCTTATACTCTTCACTCCTCGGGTTTAAGGCAAACTGGATGTTGCATTCCCCTACTATTTTTAGATGACGGATGACTCGGATGGAGACTTCCCGCAACTTATGATACTCGCTATTGGACAAGGTTTGACTCGGCGCTACGACAATGCTTTCCCCCGTATGAATCCCCAAAGGATCCAAGTTCTCCATGTTACAAACCGTGATGCAATTGTCCTGCTGATCCCTCACCACCTCATACTCGACCTCCTTCCAACCCTTCAGACACTCCTCAATCAACACCTGATCCGTATGCGCAAAAGCCTGCATCAACAAGTCCTTCAAGACTGCTTCATCCTTGGCAATCCCACTTCCCAACCCTCCCAAGGCATATGCGATCCGAGCCATGACTGGGAAACCAATTTGCTGTGCTGCCTGCAATCCCTCTGCAACTGAAGAAGTCGCCAGACTCTTTGGAAAGAAAACCCCTATTTCTTTTAACCGCTGCACAAACAAGTCCCTGTCCTCCGTATCCATGATGCTCTGCACAGGCGTGCCGAGGACTTTCACCTGATACTTCTCAAACACTCCCTGCTTGTACAGAGCGACCCCGCAGTTAAGGGCAGTTTGACCCCCAAAACTAAGCAAGATGCCGTCCGGACGCTCCTTCTCGATTATTTTCTCCACAAAATAAGGAGTTACAGGCAAGAAATACACTTTATCCGCCATTCCTTCCGACGTCTGAACGGTCGCGATGTTCGGATTGATGAGGATTGTACGGATCCCTTCTTCTTTGAGAGCTTTGATGCACTGAGAACCAGAGTAGTCAAAATGGCGGTGCGTTATACACTCTCGCCTGCCTCTCCGATTTTCAGGGCTCCGCTGCCGAGCAGCAAAACCTTTTCCTGTTTTCTTACTTTCACATTCAATTCACCTCCACCCAATTGTTTACGGTAATATGGATTTCTCGTCAATATCCTTTTTAATCTCATGAGTTTAGCTCCTTTAGCCAAGCCGATGTTAATATAAAAGTTTAAAAGGGTAAAATCATTATTTGGCAGCTCTGCGTATTCCCTGAATTCAAATGCACAATACGTTTGCTTATTTATAGGTATTGTCTGTACAAGTCCAGTGGCCGGTGCTTCCTTTGTGTATGAATTTTGCATATTTGATCCTCATAATAATTTTACCCACTCATCCAATAAGTACTCTGTGTCCATCGGACCTGGCGAATGCTCGATGTGAAACTGCGTACTGAAAAATGGCTTTGTCTTGTGACGAACGCCTTCGTTTGTGTTGTCATTCGCATTCCTAAACCAAGGCACCCAATCCTGCGGGAGAGATTTTTCATCCACGGCAAAGCCATGATTCTGCGTCGTGATGTAACAACGACCTGTCTGTAGATTGATGCAAGGCTGATTCTGACTCCGATGACCATACTTTAACTTGTATGTGTCACCTCCTGCGGCGAGAGCCAAAAGCTGGTTTCCCAAGCAGATCCCGAAAATAGGCTTATTTTCTTGCAAGGCTTTCTTGAGATGCTCTATCGTGGCTGTGCACTGCTTAGGATCCCCCGGACCATTCGATAGGAAAAGACCATCGTAGTCCAACTGGGAGAAATCATAGTCCCACGGCACCTGGATGACCATGAGATTTCTTTTTAGTAGACAGCGCAGAATGTTCCACTTTGAACCTGTATCCACCAAAACCACTTTTTTATTTCCGGCTCCATACGTCACCGGCTGAGAAATGCTGACTTCCTTCACGATATTGATTGCATTCGGATCAAACAACTCCAGATCTTGATCGATCACCAACTTTCCCAACATGGTCCCTTTCTCCCGCAATTTCTTTGTCAAAGAACGCGTGTCGATGCCTGCTATTGCTGGAACGCCCTGCTCTTGCAACCAAGCCCCAAATGACTTTACAGCCTGCCAATGAGAAAAATCCCGACAATAATCCTGAACCACCACCCCTGCCACCTGAACCTGCCCGGACTCAAAGGCACCTTCTAGACCTTCCCCTGCCGGCACCCCATAATTCCCCATCAACGGATACGTAAAAACGAGAATCTGCCCCCGATATGAAGGATCTGTCAAGGCCTCTGGATAACCCACCATACCCGTACAAAAAACGACTTCTCCTGCTTTGCTTTTCTCAGCACCAAAAGAAACCCCTTCATAAACACTGCCATCCTGTAGAACTAACTTGCCCATTTCAAAAAAGATAAACCCACCCTTGCACTTATAAAGATTATTATGCCCAAAACTACCCATTCTAGAATGTTATGAAGTTATACGATCTTTGCTTCTGTACAAACCCTGTATAGGCGCTGACCTACTTGGCCGCACTTGACGAGGCGGAGGAAACTGCACGAGCGACCGGCTTGCTGGCAAGCTGAGCGAACCTTTTCTTTTGCCCAGTCTAACTCTTCATCCTTCTCGAACGAATAGAAGTGGAGGATGGCATTGGGGTTAGCGACTGCAAGGGCGACAGGCAAAAAGAGATGAGCTGATTTAGGGAGGGGCATTAAGATTCGATCGAATGTTTCGTTTAACTTAGGAATGACTTTATTTACATCGCCTTCGTAGAAGCGGACGTTTTTTAACTTGTTCAGCTTTACGTTTTCCAAGGCGTACCTGTGGCCTTCCGCATTCAATTCAATGCCGACAATTTCCTTGGCTTTGGCGTTTTTTGCAAAGACAACTGGATAGACACCACAGCCGGAGAACATGACCAATACTTTTTCATCGGGTTTTATTTGAACGGTGATGCGCTTGCGATCCTCGCTGAGACGCGGGGAGAAATAAACCGTTTCGACGTTCACCTTGACTCGCACCTTATTTTCCTTATGGATGGTTTCGCGCCTATCCTCTCCTGCTAAAAACGCTAGTTTTTGCACTCTTAGTTCACTTTCGTGACGCCCTTTTTTTAATACAGTCTTAACATTGGGGCGGGACTGGAGTAAGTGCTCTGCGATGAGTTTCGCCTTAGAGTCGAGCTCTTTAGGAATCTCTATGATGGCGATGTCTCCGATGACATCCAGAGAGGATTTAACTTGAGATAATTCCTTCTTTGAAAGATCTGCTTTTAAGGAGGCCTTCAGATCCTGCGCTTTTAACGGGCGCTTCTTCAACTGAGTTTTAACGAAAGGATACTTTGACTTAAAACGTTTTAATACGGGAAACAAAATATAGGCCGGTTGCTTCGCAACCGAGAATTCCTTATCTAACAAGCCTTTTTTCATCAAGAACTGCTTTGTTTTTTCTGCTTCTTGAAGAGGGACCTGGATGGCTAACATGCACTTTAGAGAAGAAATGCTGTTTAAAAAG
>CAYOJS010000070.1:1293-8073 GCA_964404345.1 uncultured Methanosarcinales archaeon | reverse complement strand
CAAACCACCAAAAAAACTTCTAAACACAAAAAAACAAGAGTTATTCAAACCTCTCGATAATCAAAGAGAATGGATTCCTCACTTATTAGATCAAGTTCAGCGTCAAGAAGTTCCGTTGGATGTCCGGAATCTCATTCTAGGAAACCACCTTTGGCACTCCATCACTTTTTATGATCCCCCACATCCATCATCAAAAGAAATCGGACAGTATCAAGCTATGCGCCGGGCAGGGCAGCATTTTGCTATTGAGATCTTTCAAGCATATACTGATCTTTCCAAAGCCACTCTTGATCATACCCGAGGCCAGCCCGAATTCGGAATACTTTATCAAAAACAATTAAATGTAGGATTGGCTTTGGAAGAGCTTCTAAGATCTACTGCCTATCATTCGCCTTACTTTAATATAGATCAATTATCCCCCCAGTTGACTATACCCTCTTAAGGTTTTGTTTGTGATCGGTCTAGGTTGATGTCTATTAGTAGAGTTACAGTCCCTCCTAACCTTGTAGCTGATTTTAAATTTGATCTGGGGGTATTTTGTTTTGGCCCTGAGACTCTAGATTCCATAAGTGTAGTTCCCGATTCCATAGGTGAAGTTCCAGAAAGGCTATGGGCTGAATATCACTTCGTTTCAGAAAAATAATTTAAATTAAAAAGTGGTCCGTAGACTTATCTGAGATTTCTCCGCGAAGGTTTTTTTCATACAATACTTTAACTTCTTCTTTTTTGTAGTTGCTGAGTAGCCAGGCGAGTTTGATGAAGGCTGTTTCGGGCGTCATGTCACATAGGTGGCCTAGAACACCCAGCTCTCTTGCAATGCGCTGATCTTCATACACAGTTAAGTTCTGGCGGCCGTAAATCGTCTGAGGCGCCTCTGCAACCATGACCCCTTTCTTGATGAGTGTCGTTAAAGCCCTATTGATTTTTCCCGATTCTTTAGTCATTTCATCCTTTTCCGTCGTCGGCATGCAACCCAGGCCGGTTGATTCAACGACCAAGCCGTCGTATTCCGAGAAGAACGAGAACTGCTCCTCGAACATGTTTGTGTGTTGCTTCAAAAGGCCGACTTTGATCTTTTCATTGAACAGCTTGATGATCTGAGTTTTCTTCTCTCTCTTCTTGTATTCCTTAGCAAAGGTGACTTTGTTTTCTAGGTAATTGACATAGGCGATGGGTTCGCTGTTGATAGGGTGGAAAGCGTCTCTTCTTGAAGTATGCATTTTACGGCACTTCGTGCCTGGAAGGATCCAACACTCGCTGTCACTCATGTGCGCATGCATGCACACCCCGACTTCAGCAAAGTCGGACTTGGCCATGAAAAAGACCGCGTTGATCACGTTCAAGGCGGCATCGGTGCTTCCTCGATCGGAAGAACGCTGGGCACCGACGACTAAAATAGGGATGGGGAGACTTTCAAAGATGAAACCCAGTGCGGCTGAAGTATAATGGATCGTATCTGTACCTTGGGTGACAATCACTCCCTGAGCTCCGGCCTTGATTTCCTTTTCAATTTCTCTGGCTAGTAAATTGTAATGGTTGAATCGCATATCCTGCGACCAGATGTTTGCAATCAACCGACTCTGAATGTTGGCAATCGTGGCCAGTTCGGGAAACATCTCCAATAAGTCTTCCGGTGTGAACGAAGGTTTCACACCCCCTGTTTCGTAATCCACCTTTGATGCAATTGTCCCCCCTGTGTGCAGAATGCTGATGCTGGGCAAGCCACTCACTGTTTTTATGGCTTTTTTTTCCATTGGTTTTGGATTTCGGGGCTGAACCAATTCCGTCTTTACGATTCGAGAACGATCAATGGCTAAATTATATCCACTGCTGAGCTTAATCGTAATAAAGTCTTCTTTGGAAGGCAATAAGACTCCCTCGATGGTTTCGTCCTTACACACGACCCTAACGAGGTCGCCTTCTTTTGCATTCATATTCGCTTCTTCTTGCTTCTTTTCTTGACCTTTCCTTTTTTCTTAGGTTTACTGCCTTTTGTTCGCTTTGCTTCTCGCTCCAATCGACTGGCTTCCTGCACCAAGCGTTTGGATGTTGCAAGGAGCAGCTTAGCTGCTTTCTCGTCATAGCCTTTTTCGTGCAACTTTCTCACTACGTGGCCCATCTTAATCAAGGCCTTCACACTTAAGGAAGCCGCTTTCTTGGCAATTCGATGATGTTTTAATGCGTCCATGGAACTCACCTCGTTTCTGTTTTAGTGGGCTAGGAGTATATAAAGGTTATTGCTTGCGTTATCGACGACAAAAACACGAACGAAATCTTTAAATAAAACCACGCTCCAGGGAGAACGATGGGATACGATGAAGAACCGGAAGACAAGCCTGAATTTGATGAAGTGTATGACGACAGCGCTCGAGAAGAGCTGGTGAAAGACGATGAAATCTCACCCGAAGAAGAAGCTTTTATGGCGGGCTATGATGAAGCAGTAGAAGAGCCTAAAGAAGAAATTACAGAAGAAGAAACAGGGGAAGAAAAGGTTGAGGAAGAGGAAGAAAAACCTGAAAAATCCCCTAAAACTAAAAAGGCAGCTAAAAAACCGAAGAAAAAGGTCAAAAAGGCTTCAAAACCCAAGAAAAAAGCTAAAAAACCAGCTAAAAAAGCCAAGAAACCTGCTAAAAAAGCAAAAAAGGCAAAGAAGAAACGACGCTAACGACGCTTTGCGACTTCATCCAGTAATTCTCCTATAAAGACATCGATTCCCTTCGTACCCTGCACGCCACCTTCTCGTGTGCGAATGTTGACTGTGTTTTCCTGTATTTCCTTATCACCGACGACGAGGATGTAGTTGACTTGTTGTAATTGCGCTTCACGGATCTTCTTGCCTAAGGTTAAGGAACGATCGTCCAATTCGACACGTAAGTCTGCTTTTTTTAGCTTACCTGTGACTTCTTGCGCGTAAACCAGCTGATTGTCGGTTAAGTTTAAAACCTTAACCTGGACTGGATTTAACCAGAGAGGGAATCGGCCGGCGTAGTGTTCGATCAATGTTCCCAAAAAGCGCTCCATGGAACCCAACAAAGCACGATGAACCATATAGGGTTGATGTCGTTGCCCATCTTCTCCGATGTAGCTGATATCAAAGCGTTCCGGCAAGTTGAAATCAAACTGAATGGTGCTTAACTGCCATTCTCGATTCAACGCATCTCTGAATTTCAGATCGATTTTCGGTCCATAAAAGGCCCCCCCGCCTGCGTCTACTTTGTATGGGAGTTTAGCTCGTTTAAGTGCCTCTTCTAGCGCGTGCTGTGCTTTTTCCCATAATTCAGGTGCTCCTACTGCTTTTTTGCCTTCTGGACGGGTACTAAGGTACGCTTCGAAGTTCGTCAGACCGAGATTGCGTAAGATGTCCAGACAGAAGTTCAGGACAAAATCGATTTCTTCCGGCATTTTTTCTGGCTGTACGAAATGATGTGCATCATCTTGAGTAAAACCGCGTACGCGTAGTAGGCCATTCAAAACACCACTCATTTCATAGCGATAGACCGTTCCCCATTCAGCATATCTTAGAGGAAGGTCACGGTAGCTGCGCAAGCGATTCTTATAAATCATGATATGGAAGGGGCAATTCATGGGTTTTAGGTAGTATTCTTGTCCATCTATATCAAGTGGAGAATACATGGATTCCTTATAAAATTCTAGATGGCCAGAGGTTTTCCACAGGGTGCTTTTTCCAATATGTGGTGTTGAAACAATGTCATACCCCTTTGCAAGATGTTCTTTCATGCAGAAATCTTCGACGAGGTAACGGATTAGCGCCCCTTTCGGATGCCAGAGGATCAGCCCACCCCCCAACATTTCTGGTTCTGTACTGAATAGATCCAGCTCTTGGCCTAAGCGTACATGACTGCGTTTCTCGGCCTCTTCTAACCTTGTTAAATATTCTTTCAACTCTTTTTCCGATGGGAAAGCAATGCCGTAGATGCGCTGTAATTGGGGATTGTTCGCGTTGCCTCGCCAATAGGCTCCTGAAGTTTTTAATATTTTGATGGCCTTGATGTCACCTGTATTTTCAATGTGGCCGCCCTTGCATAAGTCTTTGTAGTCGGCGTGACAGTAGAAGGAGAGGGTGTCTTTTCCTCCTGAGAACTCATCGATCAACTCCAATTTGAATGGATTGTCTTTGGACAACTCTTTGGCTTGAGTTACAGGGACATCTTCACGGAATAACGGGTGATTTCCCCGAGCGATTTCTTTCATTTGATGCTCGATCTTTTTCAAGTCCTCTGGTGTGAAAGGCGTTTCTCTATAGAAATCATAGTAAAATCCGTTTTCGATGGCTGGACCAATAGTACGTTTGGCGTCTGGGTATAACTGCAAGACAGCGTGTCCTAGTAAGTGGGCTGCGGTGTGCCAGAAACTGGCGCGAAATTCCTTTTGATCTTCATCCATGAATGCCATTTTAATCCTCCTTGTCGAGTATTATTTAATTGCTTTGTGGTTTGTTAAGCTTAAAAAGTAAAATTTGAAGGGTGAATGCGCGACCTATACGGTCGTAGTGGTGGTTGTAGAAGAAATGATGTTGGTTACGGATTTGTTTGCTTTCATATGTCTGAATTCCCCTAAGGTGGAATTCTGATCATGCCACAAAAACGCTTTGCGTTTTTGGGCCCCAGAAACTTTGTTTCTGCGGGCTCAAGAACCTTTTGGTTCTTGACACGACCACCTTGGTGTGTTTATAGGATTATGGAGAAGCCAGTCGTATATAAATTTAACGTCTCTCTGTGTTTAAGGAGGGTTTAACCTACCTACAGGGTTTCGCACCATCCATTTTTTCCCGATGAGTTTGCAGAGTATACAGGTGCAGTAAATAGGTTTGTAGCCTAGAGCTGGGGCTGCTGTTGCTTCTCTCTCTGTTTGGGGGATGTAGAGTTCGGTCATTTTGCATCATCATTGTTTAGGAGTTATTCGTTAACTATATAAACATTTGTTGTATAATAATGTACAACACTATGGAAATTGCACAGGTTCTTAAGGACTCGGGGTTTACGGAGAACGAAGTACACGTTTACTTAACTTTGATCGATAAAGGTTCGCTAAAAGCAGGGAGCATCGCCCAACTCGTTCACATGAACCGAGGTAGTTGTTATCATGCGCTCAAAAGGCTCATGGAAAGAGGTATTGTCGGGCATACATGGATTGGAAAGATTCAATGGTTTCAACCCATTGAACCTGAACGGCTCCTTGATTACGTAAAAGAAAAAGAGGAAAATATTCGAAGCGTCCTTCCTGAGTTGCAAGCCCGATACAAAGAACTCCCCAAAACCGGTCGAATCAAACTCTTTCGGGGAAAACGAGGCATACAAACCATGCTCTTAGACCTACTCGATAAAGGGAGAACCGTTCGGGCCTTTGGCCAAGAGAATATTCTCGTGAAGACCCTACCCCACTTTATCCCTCGTTTTAGCAAAGAAAAAATAAAAAAAGGCATCAAAACTAAACTCATCATCGGCCAACCTAAAGAAAGAAAAATGATGGAGATTGGTGCTCAAACCGAAGTACGATTCTTCCCCATGCACATCGAAAGTCCTGTCAACTTTAGCGTTTATTCGGATCGGGTTCTCCTTATGGTGCTTGGAGACGAGCCTGAGGGAGTCATGATTGAAAACGCTCAAGTAGCCAAGGCCTATAAACAGATATTTGATTTCATGTGGGAAAATGCAAAGAAAAAACCTTAACGCCCAACCTTATACTGATAGGTATTTCTCTTGCCTGTATTTCGGTACTTGATGATGTTGGTCTTTCTTAGTTTTTTAAGGGACATGGTGACACTGCCAATGGAGACGCCTAACTTATCCGAGATCTCCCGTGAAGTAAACCAACCCCCTTTATTGCGCAATAAGAAATCATACACCTCTTGCTGTCCCACTCTACAATCCTCCCAAACCATTGATTCTTACCATAGTATAACCGCGACAATCACCAAAATAAGACCCACCACCATCGAAAGCCATGCGTACTTTTCATCATCATGCAGGTTCTCAAAATACACTTTAATGTCAGCCATTGTATATTCTATCCTTGACCCCTAAACTATATAAACCTTTCTATGACGAGAGCTCGACGAGAGGTTTTTAAACTGAGCGAGAATATAAGGTGGATTGGGACTTTCTATTCAGTGAAGGGTAACAAAAAATTTAAATAGCCCTGGGAAAAAACAAGCTTATGCACAAATACCTTAGCCTACTCTTTATCCTCCTATTCGTCGGATGCACCGCACACACTTCGAATCAAACTGAGATGATTGAAAAATCTATTGTAGAACCTGCTGTAGAAGTTCCAGTAGAGGTACCTATTGTGGTAGACACACAACCTGAAGTGTCGGTGGTGCAAGATAAGCTCAGTTCAGACTTAAATGTAGCTAAAAGCGAGGAAAAACCCATGGAAACCAACACCGTTGTATTGCAAACCAATAAAGGCGACATTGTTATTGAATTGTTCAAAGACATGCCCATCACCACAGGTAACTTCAAAAAATTAGTCCATCAAGGCTTTTATGGCGGCGTGATTTTCCATCGGGTCATTAAGGGATTTATGCTTCAGGGAGGTGACCCTGACGGTACAGGCATGGGTGGAACCCGGATATACCATTAAGGATGAATTTACCGATCACAACCGCAACGACCGCGGGACGATTTCCATGGCCAATGCAGGCCCCAATACGGGCGGTAGCCAGTTTTTCCTTAATCTTGTGAACAATAATTTCTTAGACTCCAAACACCCTGTCTTTGGAAAGGTTATTGAAGGTATGGACGTTGTCGATAAGAT
>CAYOJS010000070.1:0-1283 GCA_964404345.1 uncultured Methanosarcinales archaeon | reverse complement strand
AGTAAAAACAGGAGCTAATGACCGGCCCGTGGAAGAAGTAAAGATTATACGAGCCACCTTTAGATAATCCATTCCTTGTAACTCTTTTAGTTGCTCTGTGATTTTCTAAAAATCAGTATGCAAGCTCACGACTAGAGAAGTTTGGGGCTTGTTTTTTCCCCAAGCCTGCGTCACGTAGAAGTCTAAGGGACCTAGACCCACCCCGAGGGCTGCTCGGGCTTCTACGCCTGAATTTTGCAATGAAAAATTGTCTTCCAATCGAGCATAAGCTCCTCCTAATATACTGATTCTTGTAAAGGAGCCTAGGTCTCCTACTCGATAGCCGATATTGGCATAAGCCCGATCGTCTTCCTTTAATCGTCCTTCAAAGGAGACACTTCCTTTTGGTTTCCCTAAGAACGCTGTGTTGGGAGCGAAAAAATCATGTTTTACCGCGCTTTCCTTGCCGATGCTAAAAGGCAAGAACGGATCTGTAAAAGTATCATCTAATTCATTATTCCCACTGTCTGTCACGCTGCCTGCGAATGTGGCGATCTTAGGATTGATGTTCCCATGCACCCATTTCAAGTCAATAGACTGTTGGCTCCATTTAGCAAAACCAAAGTTGTGTGCATCTGAATAATGAACATTGGCATCCCATTTTTGTCGATCATTCAAGCCAAAGCCTCCTATCAAGTAGGATTCTCCAAACCTAGTTTGGACCACTCCTCTAACCCCACCATCTCCAAACGTTCCTTGTAGAGCCAATCGATCGGATAGGTCTGTGCCTCCAAAAAAACTCCACGTGTTTTCATCTGAAAGACGCTGCACCTTTGCCCCTAGAAAGGAATCTCCTTTATACATAGTTCCTAACAGACGGACTAAATTACGACCCTCCTGCCACTGATATCCGGCATTTAGCCGAACCTTATCGCTTTTGATCTCTGTACCGATGCTTTCTGCACATGGTAAGAATCCAAAATAGAGTTGGGTTGTAGTTCCCCCTGTTGAATTGAGTGAAAGCTTATTCTGCGTGGTTAACCCTCCATTGTCTACAAAACTGATGGTTTGAACCTCTCGCTTAGGAGGGCCTACTTTTGCTCCACTAGCTCGAACTGACCTAATTTGATGTTGTTAATCGAGTGTTGAAAATTCGCCTCCAAGATGATGATTTTGTACATAAGTCTTCTCGCATGGCTGGTGTTTCTCCTTTTTTGGTTTCGATGAAGTTGTGTTGTACGCTGAAGATTTCCATTCGGGATTCGAGCGAAGCTTTGCGTTTGGCAAAGCTTCGGGCTTTTCGT
>CAYOJS010000069.1:0-8171 GCA_964404345.1 uncultured Methanosarcinales archaeon | reverse complement strand
AGAAGCTCCCCCCGAACTCCCTAAAGAAACCCCTCATGAAATCCAAATCGACCGGTCGAATGCCCCTCCCCCTGCGACGGTGTTCCAACCCACACCCCCCAAATCTTCTAGAAAAATAAGCAGCGCCTTCCTCTACATTGTATTGATCTTCGCCATCCTCCTCTGGCTGTACTTGATTTACGTCATGTTCAAACCCAAAGTCAACCCCCACGCCCCCACTCGACCTTTAGGCTTTGAAAGCGCAGATCTTACACAACTTGAATTCCACAAACCTCACGCGGCGAGCCCACCCAAAGCTCCCGCTAAGAAAAAAAGACGTTAACGCTTGGCTAGTTTAATATCTTCTGCCTTGATGGTTTTACGACCAGCATGTTCACAGAGCTCTTTGGCCTTCTTTGCAATTTCCATGCCCACTTCTTCTAGAACATCCCGCAAAGCTGCTTTGCCATCTTCTCCCACTCGGTCTGCACCGCCCTTCTTTAGAATACGTTCCATGGCGGCTAATGGGAGTTCATTGGTCTTTGGCATGTTCACATCAACGGAACGAAGTATATAAACGTTTCTAGACGACCCCTCCTCTGAGATTAACGAAACATAACAAGACTGTCGTCTTGAACTTTCCATTCTCGCTCGGCCGAGAATGGAAAGCTTTATTAAGGACTACTGTCAAGAATAGACGATAGGTGAGCGGTTTTGAAAACAAAAATCTACTTGATCTTCCTCATCGGCTTGTTGTTGCTCTCCTCGTGTCAAACTGGTAAAAAAGATGATAAACTCGATGTTACCCAGGCCTTTATCGGCGGCAATGTCGGATTGAACGTGTTCTTACTTGAAGGATTACCCCCTCCTGTTGTGTATGACAAAGGAACCTACCCCTTTGGCGTGGGCGTTACGATTGAAAACGTAGGCGAAGCGGACGTAGGACCTGGCACACCGAACCCCTTTGTTCGAGTACGCCTAGAAGGCATTAACCCCACTGAATTCGGCACTACAGATGCTCAAGTTGTCCAAGACCTTGCCGTTCCCTTACGAAGTGCCAAGCGCAATTTCGACGGAACGATCCTCCCTGGCGAAGTCACCACGGCCGTCTTCCAACCCTTAAACTACTTACCCGATCTTAGAGGCAATCAAGAATTCACCATCCGCGCGGATATGTGCTATGACTATACCAACTTAGCCACAGCCAAAGTATGCATTAAAGATGAAGTCCTTGAAAACATCCAAGATGATAGCATCTGCAGCCTTGTTGGCGAGAAAAATCCTCAAAACAGCGGAGGACCTGTTCAGATCACTTCTCTAGTTGAGAATCCTTTATCTGACAACAAAATCCAGATCAGCTTTGTCATTGAACACGTCGGAAAAGGAGAATTCTTTGGCCGAGACCCCAATGAGATCTGCGACTTTTCCGTCAGGAACTTCAATAAATACTTCGTCGATCTTGTCATCCGACCCTTGGCCGCACCTGACCTTGCTGTTAGCTGCACCCGATTCGGTGGAACGAACCAAGGACGCCTTAAGCTTTTCCAAGGAGCCCCTGCTACCATCCAATGCGTCATTGAACGAATAGGACCCAGCAGGCGACGCATCTACCAAGAAATCATGGAGATCGAACTCCGATACCGATACGGACAATTCATTGAAACTCCCATCCTCATTCAAGATGTGACCAATTAAGCATTCTTATGAACTCCAAGATTATGAACTCCAAGACTTTATGGATTCTTTTCTTACTCCTTTTTCTTATCGTATCCTGTAAAAAACAAGACTCACCCAACCTGAAAACATTCATCGGCGGCAATCAAGGCCTCTCTGTCAAGATACTAGAAGGTGCTCCGCCCCCTGTCATCCAAGATGAAGGCTCCTCTCCCTTTTCTGTCACGGCCAATATTGCAAATGTTGGAGAAGCAGAAATCGGGCCGGACACGGAAAATCCCTTTGTACTGGTAAGGTTGTTAGGCTTTATACCGGAACAATTTGGCACCAAACCTGATAAATTGTATCAAACCCTACAGCATAAATTGGCAGGAGCCAAACGTAACTTTGACGGAACGATCCTACCGGGCGAAATCGAAGTCGCCACGTTTGAACCCCTGCTCTTTTACGGAAACGTGATTGAGACCAATGCCATCACGATGCGTTTGGATGTCTGTTATGATTACTCCACGTACTCTACCGTCAAAATATGCCTCAAAGACGATATTCTAGAAAGCGCCCAAGACTCCAGCCTTTGTAATTTAAGAGACTTGAACCTGCCCTTTGGAAACAGCGGCGCTCCCTTGCAAATTGTCTCCGCTGACCAAAGCCCTGCCGGTTTCGACCGCATCCAAGTCAACCTAGTTGTTGGACATATGGGAAGAGGCATGCATTTTAGAAGAGGCACTACCGACCCCCGAAATGCCTGTGAATTCAGCCAGCAAAACAAAGACGCCTTCTACACAACGATGTTTGTCAAGTACCAGGATGACCACTTTATTCTTAGTTGCCAAGGACTCACCCAAGCTACACCGGACGGATATGTGTTTGGCGAGATACGGCTGTATGACAATGCTCCCACGACCGTGACGTGCTACTTGAAACGCACCGGACCCTCCAAGAATCGAGTCTACCAAAGCATTCTAGAGACGAAGTTGAAATACCGCTATGGAGAATTTATTGAGATACCGATAGCGGTACAGGATGTGCATTAGCTTAAAACCGACCCATATATTTTTCAAGACTTCTGCATTTTCCATCATATGGGCGTTCCTGTTCGTGAGCTTCGAGGCCATCATTTAGTAGACTTAGCCAATTTTCTATATGAAGCCGAGCGGGTTAAGGGATATTATTTGATGGAAGGATATGGGGAGGAATTCGTAAGGACACAAACAGTGTTTTTACGGATTTTGTTGCGGGAAGAGTGAATGTTCAATTGACTACAGACCTTGATGATACGTGCAGGGCAAATTGCTTGATGAGGCCCAGAATCGGTTCGAGAGAGATGGATATTCCTTGTTCAGGATCTGTGGCTGTTAGAGAGGATGCGAGATCAGCAGGCCACTTTTTTCTGGAGATTGGTAAAATCTATTCTTTCTCTGAAGTTGAAAGGAATCTACGTAATTTCTATCTAGATCAGCATAGCATGTAATTCGTATTTTTTCCTACACCTATTCTTTAAGTACGGATTTAGCGTTCTTTGTAGAAAGCTTTAAATAGATATCTATAAGGATATCTGGAGTATTTCGCGTGAGAGAGTTTACGCATGAAGGTTTTAGAATCGAGCCGACGATAGCGGGGAATCGAGAGCTTACTCATCACGGCTACAGCCTGTATGAGGTTAAGCGCATACTGGAAGAAGGCTACAACTGCAGCGCCTCCAGGCGAAAGGCGAATATTCGAGAAAAATGTACTCAAAGAAATGGCAAAGAGATAAAAGTGGTGGTCGCCTTAGTGACTTTACGTTATCCTGACGGATACCTCGAAACTGTCTGGAGACTCATCCACTTTGGAATAATATCCTATAAAAGAAGAAAATGAAACGAGACTTATGGGACGCGGAACATACAAGCCAATGCGGCGCAGTCATGAAAAAGAAGATCTTTAAATTTGACGGTGTAAAGGTCCGAGGATGGCAGTGCAATAAATGTGATGAAGGTGTGCTTCACCCAGAAGACGCTCAGTATTACCTGGTCTTGAACAAGCTGAAAAGAGGCATTCCTGTTAAGATCGGCGAATTAGGAAATTCGCTTTTCTTCCGTATCCCGAAAGAAATTGTAGATTTCTACAAGATCCGGAAAGGAGGAAAGTTGATGCTTAAAGGAAAAGCGAAGAGCATGGAGATTGAACTTTGAAACATAGCGTTCTTTCTTCTCCTTAAAATTGGTTACCTAAACTACGAATATAAGAAGGAGTATAGTTAAATTTATATTTACTTTAGATTTCTCACTCCTATGGTTAAATCAACTAAGAGCTTAACAGTAAATCAACAATTACTCGCTGAGCAAGTCTATTTTAACAAAGTTATCGCTTTAACTGGGAGCATCCTCGCTATAATTGCCATTCTTGATTTTTTATTTGTAAGACTTGTGAATCAATTTGTGGACCAACCCCATAATTGGTGATACCTATTATCGTTAGTATTTTTGGAGGAATAGTTGCATGGCCGTTGATCGTTTTTATAAAAAGGCACTTGTTATACATATCTTAATGTTCATAACTTTGCTTTTCCAAGGCAAAGCTTTATAAACGCTTTCGCCTTTCCTTAGTAGTAACTTATCGGAGGAACGAATGAAAAACACCCTTAAACTCCTTGTTTTGAGCACCATTCTACTCATTGGAATGCAAATGGTATCTGCCTTTCAATTGAACTACGGCTTTCCGGTCGCGCACCCCTTAATGTATGGCGGTCAACGTGTACCTGGCATTGCTGCTCCCATTACTCCTCTAACAGCCTATACTGATCCTACCGTTCGCGTCGGCGGATTCTTCGGCAACAGTGAATTGTATTTAGCTGGACTCCGAGGCGGCGTCTTGCAAGAACCCTACCCTGGCATGAAATACTCCCAGCGACTTCAACTCGCTAATCAATACTACCCTCGATACCCCATCGATGCCATCCGAGAAGGAGGCTACTATGGTGAACGAGGCGTTAACCTCAAAGGTAGCCCTAATGCACCTGGTACCTTTGTCTTTGCCGCTGGCAAAGGCCGAGCCAATGTATTCTCAGGCTTTAACTAAGTTTTAAATTCTATTTTTTCCATTAATTTCTTTATCATCTTTTCTGAGATAATAAGGGCTTCTGTGGCATCCTCTTGAGAGGCATCCTCTCCGCGATATTTTATACCATTTCTAAGCTCTCTTAGCCGATCCACTCTTTCTACATCCGTTGCTGAAAAGTTAAGATTTCCAAGATAAGCAATAGAAGCTTCATGTGAGTAGGACTTATACCCTTCTGAATAGAGAATAGCATCAATTAGTTCGCGAACAGCTTCATAAGCATTCTCTACTGTGTATTTTGGCTTTTGCGTCTTTGCCAGATCCTTCGCTAACTTTAGACGATCTTCGGATTCTTTAATCAAAGCGTTTGCTAGATGCCTGTCAGGCGATTGCTTTTTCACATCTTTTGCGGCTAGGAAGAATGAAAAATCCCTCATAAAGCACCTTCTAAGACAATACCATTATTTATATTAGACTGAAAATCGGTTGCAAGAGCTCCATATTGCTGAATTGTATGGATGGAAATCCTCCTTTTTAATGCGTTTTCTAGCTTTTCGAATTCCTTTTTATGTGTTATTCTTAGTGAATCCCCACTTCGTATAGGGATCCCCCTGAAAATAGCTATATCAATATCTCCATTTTCCCAATCCTCTCCTCTTGAATAAGACCCAAAGCAAACGATCGCATCAGGCCTGTCGAATTCTTTCCATAGAAAATCAGCCACTCCACTGGTGTATAATCGCTCTAAGTTGTTGACTCTTTTTAGTCGCTTGAATTGTTTGTCTTCTACATTCGCTTTAATTTTAGTTATTACCTTTGTACGTTCGATCTGAATTAGATTTTCTTTTTCTAACTTTTTTACAGCTGTTAGAATGGGGGGAATGGAAAGCTTAAGCTCTCTGGATAGCTCTCTAAGATGTACTTCTCTTGTTGGATAGGTGAAGAAGAATTCCAACATTTTGTAAGTGGTATTTTTTTCTAACATCTGTTATATAAAAATGACAATTGGTATTTAAATATAACGGTTAATCTTTGATCGTAACATGAATCGAAACCTTTAAATACTACTTTCGCCATTTATTAGTAGTTAAATATTGGTGACTTATGAAACTCAGATTAGCCTTGATTGTCGTTGCCCTTCTAGCTATCGGTATGGTCTCTGGCTATTACGAAGGCTATGTGCAACCTAAAGCCCAAGGCACGCCTGGCAGTGGATTGATCTTTAGTAATGGACGCGTCTCACTCTACCAGAACCCTTCTGCCTTTACCGGCTCTGGTGTTTATCAACAACGAACCACCAAAACAGGACCAGCCTATAACCCTTTTCCTATGTCCAATACAGCAGCCAGTGGACGAAAGGGTGGATATAGTTCGTACATCTTTTTAGACAATCAATTGGCGTATGACTTCTACAGCAACCCCAACTTGCTCCAATCGAGATACAGCACCAACAACCAACGATACTTAGGAGCGTATCCATATACCTATGGCTTCTACGGCCCTGCTTCACAACGAGACAAACGAGCGCCGCTCTTGGATGTAAGCAAAGGAGAAGCCAACACGTACCGAAACCAAATGGGGTACTTGACGAGAACGAGTAGTAGTCAGCGACAATACTAAGTTTTCTTAACTTTCACCCCTTCCTTTGAATCTTCCAAAATGTAGCCTTTGCTTTCGATTTCCTTTCGAACGGCATCGGATTCGGCGAATTTTTTAGCTTTACGAAGTTCTTCTCTTTTGTCTATAAGTGCTATGAGTTCTTCTTTTATAATTGCGTCATATGTGAATGTTATTTTGTTATCTTTACTTTGTATGGTTTGACCTTTTATTTTGTCTAATCCGAGTCCAAGTACTTTGTCAAACTTCATTAAAGTGGCCAGCTTTTCCTTATTGCCTAGGTTCTCATCTTTTACCAAACCCCACATCGTGGCGAGTGCCTTGGGCATGTTCAAGTCATCATTGATGTCTTCCAAGAAAGCGTCCTCATACTTCTCTGCGTCGCCCTTGCTCGAAGGATGCTTTTTTAGATCGAGAATGCGATCTTTCAAACCCGAAAAGGCGTTCTTTGCCGCTTGCAAGGCTTCCACGGTGAACGCCATGGGAATTCGATAATGCGTGTTAAGACAGAGGTATCGATAGTCAAGTGGATCAAAGCCCTGCTCTTGTAGGGAAGTTAATGTAATTAAATTACCCAAGCTCTTACTCATCTTTTCCTTGTCTAGAACCAAGAATTCACCATGAAGCCAATATTTTACCCATGGATGTTTTCCGGTTGCTGCTTCAGATTGAGCGATTTCATTCGTATGGTGGACGGGGATGTGATCGATGCCGCCGCAGTGAATGTCAAATTGCTCTCCAAGGTATTTGATCGACATGGCTGAACACTCGATGTGCCAGCCGGGATATCCTTCTTCTCCCCACGGACTCTTCCAATTCAAGAGGTGGTTTTTGAATTTTGACTCCGTAAACCATAATACAAAATCATGAGGATTTCTTTTTTCTGTGTCCACTTTAATGCGAGCGCCTGCTTGCAATTCATCCATGTTCAATTTGGCCAACTCTCCATAATGCTTGAACTTGGCAATGTCGAAACAGACATTGCCTCCCGCTACGTAGGCATAGCCATTTTTTTCAATGCGCTGGATCATTTTAATCATTTCCGGAATGTGCTCGGTGGCTTTGCAAGTGATGTGTGGTGATAGAGTGTTTATTTTTTTCATGTCATCAAAGAAGACCTTAGTGTAGAACTCGGCGATTTCCATCACGGACTTGCCTTCTTTTTTTGCGGCCTTGTCCATCTTGTCCTCGCCTTCATCCGCATCGGAAGTGAGATGACCAACATCAGTGACGTTCATCACGTGCTTGACTTTGAACTGGTTGTATTCCAAGACTCTGCGCAGAATGTCTTCGAAGAGGTAAGTGCGGGCATGACCGACGTGCGTGTAGAAGTAGACGGTCGGGCCGCAGGTGTACATACGCACTTCCTTTGGATCTAAGGGCTCAAAGGGTTCTTTTTTACGAGTTAAGGTGTTGAATAACTTTAATGGCATGAGAACTATGGACAACGAGAAGTTTATAATGATTGTGTGCAGAGGAAATTAATTACTATATAGATAATAATATGGATTGAACAAACCTTGCAAAGAGAAACGTAACTAATTGAGCATTATCAGGTAATTTAATAAATTGCGTAACTTTCGTGATGTTATGAAATTTATTTTGTGCATGGCACAAACCGTTAATGGTATGGTCGCTAGAGACAATTACGATGAAGATTTTCTTTCTTATGTTAATTGGGAAGTCTTTGTAAAACTAGCTGAAGAGATAGGCTGTTTTATCATAGGTAAAAAAACCTATGATGTATATCAGGCCAAAAACTCGGAAGATTATAGAGAGGTTTGAATAACCTCCTTCTTTCGTAAGTTATAAATAGTAGTTTATCGTCGATAAAAAGAGAGGTGATCGACGATGAGTTTTGA
>CAYOJS010000068.1:0-8208 GCA_964404345.1 uncultured Methanosarcinales archaeon | reverse complement strand
AATCACTACCTGCTTGCGCAGGCAATTTGTTTTCTCTTCCTCACCCTACTTAGATGTTTCAGTTCGGATGGTTTCCTCAAACATCGCTATCCGGAACATAAAAGTCCCAGTTTTACAATGCTGTGACCAAGTTTGACTTGGCCGGATTGCTCCATTCGGACACCGCCGGATCACAGGATCTTGGCTCCTTCCCGGCAAGTTTCGTACGCCTTGCACGTCCTTCTTCGGTGCTACATACCAAGGCATCCACTGTCTGCGTTAGTATTAGACTTTCGGGTACCATTCGGCACCCGATTAACCAGGCACCGTCTGGTGCCTGGGGCCTTTTCCCAAAAGTACACCACATATAACGTGGTTACTTTTTTTCAAAATCTTCAATTGTCAAAGTGCTAGTGGACCCGGGCGGGGTCGAACCGCCTACCTCTACATTGCAAATGTAGCGTTCAGCCAGTTAAACTTCGGGCCCGCGTCCAAAAAAATTATCAATTAAAAAACCGGCTCTTTAAGGCCGGTTACCGAATTAAGAAAAACTTCTAAATCGACTTAGCCACTATCATCCGGACCAAGATTGATTCTAGTGAATTTTCCTTTTGTGTGTTTCATCAAGTAACTGACCCTAAAAGCTGCCCGCCAAAAAATAGAATATTTTTAGCGGAGCGATAATCATTGTACAGAAAAAGAAAAGTTATTACAAGAGCAAATCTGAGCTCAACCTCTTTCTTACTTACTTTTCCAGCGTTCTTTCGAACCAACACCATCTAATCCCAACTCTTCTTTTAGTAATTTAGTAATTTAATTCTTTCATCAAGTAATTTAATATTTGTTCTTCCCCAAACCCCACTCCTCTCCACTGTACCTGCCCACTGCTTTCTGTGCGCGAGGAAGGAATCGAACCTTCGACCCCCTTCTTATAGCGAACGGACTTTGAAGCTTTCAGCTTCAAAAACGTTCGATATGTCAAGTGCGCTTTGTGGGTGGTGAAGGAGTCGAACCTTCTACTTCTTTCTTATCAGGAAAGCGTTCTACCGGTGAACTAACCACCCAAATCTGCTTCGCAGATGCACTTATCATCAGGAAGGTGCTCTAGCCACTGAGCCACTCGCGCAAGCTTTTGCATAAAGTATAAAAATCCTTTTCAGGCAAACGTAACTAAAAAAACTTCCTGCCCCAACGCTTAAGTAATTTATCACAAACGACTCTCAAAGACAATTTTCACCAGTTCTTAAAAAGCGCTATACAAAATGCCAAACTATTTTAGTAAAATGATTGAAAAGTTACCATGTCTGAATTAACTACTCTTTTACTCAAACTTCCCAGGAACACTCAAGTGACTCCTGAAGCAACGAAAACATTCTTAGCAGCCCTGACTCAGATAAACTCAATTTCCAAATGGGACCGCTTAACCGGTAAAAAACCCAAAAGCTTTGCACTTGAAATTGCACTTTTGGATCAGCAAATATTTTTTCTTATTACTTGTGATAAAACTTTTTCACCTTTTATCGAAACTCAAATCCAATCAAATTATCCTTTATCTACCATCCAAAAAATTGAAGACCCCCTAAAGAATATCGGAATTAGTTTTATTAGTCTTAGGCTTGCCAAAGGAAATTATTATCCGCTTTTAACTTTTGAAAAATTCCAAGATATCGACCCTATTTCCTCAGTCCTTTCAGTTCTGGCAAAAGCTCCGGCAGATACAAGAATTCTTGTCCAGTACGCGCTTTTGGCAACAGATTCTTCCTGGCAAGCTAAGGGTATTCGCTTCGCTGCCACTGGAAGAAAAAATGAAGATGGTAGTTTTTCCCCAAGATCGGATGCAAACATAACTAACGAGAAAATTTCTTACCCAGGATTTCTGGCTTCAATTCGTATAGCCTCAAACGCAAAAGAACTTCTTACAGAAGTAGCCAACGCTTACGGAGTTTTCACCAGAGCCGATGCCAACAGTCTATCAACCAAGTGGCCCAACCGTTTTAACCAGAAAAGACAAGAAAATGCACTTTTCTCTCGCCAAGTCACTGACGGGGAAATTTTGAATATTACCGAAGCGGCAACATTGTGGCATCTTCCTTCAGAAAAAATAAAAGTTCCTTCAATTGTCTGGGGACAGGCAGTTTTGTCTGAGGCGCCTGCAAACCTTCCGACGGCAACAAATCTTTCCGACGATGAAAAGAAAAAAATCAACTTCTTTGCCCAAACACTTTTTAAAAACAAAGAAACTATTTTTGGCATCAAAGATTCCGACCGCCTGCGACACATCTGGACGGTAGGAAAAACAGGAACTGGAAAATCAACAATGATCGCCAATATGGCAATTGACGATCTGAAAAAAGGGCGCGGAGTCGCTATAATCGACCCACACGGAGATCTTTGCGACGATATCTTGGACTATATTCCGGCATCACGTATCAACGATACAATCTTTTTTAACCCCGCGGATCGCGAGTACCCTATCGCCATAAATCCCCTTGAAGTTACCAACCGCGAGGAGGCAGAACTGGTTGTCTCGGGCTTAATGAGTATTTTTACCAAGGTCTGGGCAAATGTCTGGTCAGCCAGAATGGAGTATATCCTAAGAAACTCATTTATGACGCTTTCTGAAATTCCCGACTCAACACTTGAGGATGTTCTGAAAATCCTGGCTAGTCAATCATTTCGAAACAAGGTGGTTGCCAAAATTTCCGATCAAGCCTTAATCCACTTTTGGAAAGAAGAATTTGATAAAATGCCACCTGCCTTACAAAAGGAAGCAATCGCACCAATCCAAAATAAAGTCGGTCAATTCGTTACCTCGCCCTTAGTCAGGCGTATCATCGGAAGTCCGAAATCAACAATTTCACTAGACAGCATAATGAATCAAAAGAAAATCCTTCTAGCCAACCTTTCCCAGGGACGACTGGGCGAGGATAACGCTGCCCTTCTTGGCGCCATGCTTATTACCAAGTTCCAACTTTCTGCCATGAGAAGGATTGATTCTCCAAAAGAAACTCGGGTTCCTTTTTATCTTTACGTTGATGAGTTTCAAAACTTTGCCACCGACTCGTTTATAAAAATTCTCTCAGAAGCAAGAAAGTTCGGGCTTGCCTTAACTTTAGCCAATCAGTACATGGCTCAAATTCCGCAAGACGTGCAAAAGGCAATTTTAGGAAACGCAGGCACTCTGATTTCTTTCTCAGTAGGAGCTGAAGATGCTGCCATCATTTATAAAGAATTTGCAGAAGTTTTCTCCCAAAATGACATGGTAAACTTAGAAAATTTTCAAATTGCCTTGAAACTGATGATTGATAGTTATACTTCCAGGCCTTTTCTTGCTCATACTCTCCCCCTTCCTGCCTCAAAAAACCAAAATAGAGGAAAAGTTATCAATGTTTCAAGAGAAAGGTACGCGAAAAAGCCAAAAGAAGGAACTGTCTTTACCTCCACCACTTCAGATTCCACACTGGGTGTGGAATAGCTCTTCGAATCTGAGCCGATTCGGCCTGAGGACTCATCCCTCAGAGTCGAATGACTTCACACCTCAGAACTCAGAAAGTTACATTATCAGCCAAACTCAAACTGAACTTGTGAAAACTTGTGTGAAAATACTATAAGTCTAACTTTTTCTTGGTTTCTAAAAATCCTATAGTTGTACCGATGGACATTTCCCCCACATACTATTTTAATAACCACCTCGGAGGTGATTCAACCACTGATAACCAACAACTCATGACCCATAACTTACAACCCATTCCTATCTATCCTATAACTGCTTGACAATTAGCAGTTGGTGTGCTATACTGCTAACCATAATAATAGAGTTCGTTTAATCTAACTCTTTAACAATTAAAAATAAAAAATGCTTTAGAGGTGATAAATAGTATTCTTTCGACCAGTTGCTAGGAAGAAAGAAAAATATACTATTTATAATATTAATCAAAAACAACTTGACGTCAAACAAATTTTGATTAATTTGTGACGGGAATTATTGACAAATACTTTTTGTCAAGATATGTATAAAAACCCGCACCTCTAAGGTGCGGGTTTTGTGTTTTATCAGATCTTTAACACAAGTTTAGTAATCAGTGATTGGTGACTGGTTTAAAACACCTCTGGAAAAAAATACAACTAGCCGCCAGCCACTGGCTACTAAGCCAGTTAAGTTAACAATGATTGATGAGCGAATGTTATCATTCGCATCACCGATCTAAGTTCCCTTATCTTCGACAGCAACTTGTAGAAGGGCAAAGACCCTGAGCGAGTGAAGCGAGTCGAAGGGCACCTTGACAATTCATTCTGAATAGCTAAAGGTGAAATTTACCTCCGAAAGGCTTATAGCCCTGAGCGAACGAAGTGAGTCGAAGGGGAAAACGGACAAACCTTTGGTGGAGGGAACAAATTAGTAATCACCAACTGCCAAATACCAATTACTAATTTTCTCCCTTCATCAAGGGAATTATTCAAAAATACGGCTCTCTCGTAGAGCAGGGGCATGATCTTCGGATCTAAGCGGAAAACCCTAGGATGCCTGGTAGTGGGCAGCCTTTCTAACGGCGACGTTAGGAGAAAAAACCTCAAACTACCACCCTCTTCCCCCGAAGAGGAGCGTTCTCTCCCCAGAGAGCGCAAACGTTTCTAAAGCTATGGCTTTTTGCCAAGCTTGAAGTGAACTATCGAAACTATCTTTAGGATAGGTTTTTGAACAGTCGATAGGAATCTGATAGCAAGGCAAAAATTGCCCGAGCTTGGGAACAAAATGGCTGGAGGAGGTCGAAAGATCTTTTTCAGGAGTAGGAAGGATTCGTTTGGATCCTTTCTTTGCGCGTGTAAGCGCAGTCCCAACAAAATCGGGATCGGTGGGAGCATGCCCCACAAAGAAAGCCAGACGAAGATGTCCGAAACTGGAAGGGTCTGGAAACCAAATCCAGAATTGACCGGGTGCCGAATGGTACCTGGAAAAATTTTTTAGTTGCTTTGGAGGTAAGTAGAATGAACGCCAAATTTTTTGGTAGGTTCAGTATTGTTATCCGCCTGTTGGTGGCGATTTTCATTCTCGCCCCCAACGTTCAATCCGTTTTCGCCAGCCCCAACATTCCGATGTGGGGCATCATCGTTGATGTCTTCCAAACAGAGGAAGACATCGTAAACTGTCGGGTTTCTGTAACATGGAACACCGACATCGACATGAACTTTGTCTTTTCGGATGCCTACGGAAACATCAAGACCTTGGACGTTCACGATGGCCGGCCGAGGGGTACTGTCAGTGTTTCAATTCCTGACGGCTTATACGGCGAGTACGTGCATGTCGAGGTAACCGCCCAAAGTGACGGTGATCCAAAACCTGAGGGGGGAGATTCAATGGATGCGGTCAACAACTGTCATTCCTCCTATCCCCTTACCGGGACAGCGACCTGCAACGGTGGCAGTATTACTAACCCGAACTCCGAGCCGATGAATGTCACCTACAAGGTGGACGGTGAGGTCAAGTTCAACGGTGAAGTGACAGCCAGCGCCACGGTCAACGTCGACTACCAGTATACGGATCAATCGATCCACGAAGCGACGCTGGAATGGAACAGCCAGACCGTGAGCCTCGGGACCTTTGGGCCCTGCGGTGAAGTTGCTGCAACCTACGACATCGTTGTAGGATGCTCCGGTGAGGTTGCATCTGCAACCTTAACGAACTTTGGCCCAGGCGACTTGCTGTTTTCCGCCAAGGCTGGCGAGGAAGACCTGGGTGAGGTTATTGTTCCCGAAGGGGAAAGTCGAATCCTCAGGGGTACTCAACCCCTTTACGAGGCAACGACAGTCACAACGAAAATCGAGCGCCCGGACGGAACTGTCGTCAAGGAGACTTGGAATCAGGAAGCCTGTGCCCAAAAGCCCAAGGAGTGCATCTCCGATGGGACAGCCCCTGTATACGCAACCGCGTACTACTGGAACAGCGACACCGGATGGACGCCTCTTGAAGCGCAACGGATCCGACTAACCGTCGACGGGTCGCCCGACTACTATGAGGGTTTGACCATTCACGGAACGGGTCAGGTTGTGTTCCATGTTCGCGAAAGCGATTGGGGCAAAGATTCGGTCATCAGCTACCACGGCGACGAGAGGGAGAGCGCAATCGAATGGTCTCGAGTTGAGATAAAGTGGGCTGGAACCGAGTTGCATGGGTTCTGGGATTGCGCGGCCGCTTGGGCGGAGATTTACCTGCGCTACGACGCGCCGACCCTACTACGCACCTTTGCACAGGCTACTGGAGGAGACCAGAACGGCGACGTTATCGGACGGCTGCAGATTCCCTCTCTGGAGATCGACTTTCCTTTAATGAAGATCGAGGATCAGGTTGTGAACCAGCCAACGGGATATGCGGCCTTGTCCAGCGATGACATCGGCATCCACTTTGTGGACGCCAACCTGACTGAGCTCCAACTTGGAGACATCGTCGTTATCGCCAGTGTGACCTACCACATTGCTGGAGTCAGTCAAATGACTCTCGAACAGGCGGGCGTTTATGTCGACGGACACACTGTCCTCATCAGCTGCATCGATGCGACTGGAAGCGCCAACCTGGTCTTCAACTTGGAGCTCGTCGAGTAGACGGCTCTTTCAGGCAGTTATCAGTCTGCTGAAATCAGGTGCCGAATGGTACCTGACTAAAAATAAAAACTGACATTATCGTGAAATAGGACCGGGGTTGAACTTAAAGTTCAACCTTTGGGTCGGGGCTTCTCTTCTGACACCCCAACGGGAGTATACCTCTCCCCGCTCCGACAGTAATGATCGGAGAAATTAAAAAAGGAAGCATTCAGAATGAATTATGGGGGCGATCCGGATAAGGATTGCACTACTGGATCCCGAAACGGATCGCCCCTTAAAACCCTCTTGCCAAGCTTAGCTTGGTGAGAAGCAACCCTGATCTCGGGTTGACAAGAGGGCGCGGATAAATCCGTCAAGATTGGCAACCATGCCGCTTGTACGCTTAGCGTATGAGATTGGCTACCAGCCAAACTTGATAGGATTTGTCTAATGATGAATTAAGGAAAAGAGAATAAATGCGATTGCGCATTTATAGATTTAAGCTTTTTAGCTTATTTCACCTCTTTCCCCCACACATTCATCATTAGACCCGCAGCAGTTTCCCGATTAAATCGGGACTGATGAGTACCTTGATTCACTTAAAAGGATCAACGATCCTGAGCGAACAAAGTGAGCCGAAGGACGAAACTGTTGCAAATTAACAATTAAATAATTACAATCTATACCTTTAATTAAGGTATCCAGAAGCGTGGAGGTGAAGGCATATAAAATCCTCTAAAGCAACCCATTATCCCTGGGAAAGTGGGCGTAAAACGCCCCAAGCAAGGATAGTGGATCCGCCAGCGCCTCCACACTTCTGGAAATTTGATAACACCGCTTTAGAGGAAACTGCCCAAGAAGAGTTTGACAGAAAAGTGTATAATACATGGCAGATGGCGGGTGATTTGGAGCTGCGCAGGTAATCACTCCCGTGCATAACCAAGTTTAACCTTGTTAAAAGGACCCCGTCATTTTTTCATTTAAAATACCTGAGGATTTCCCCGGAAGTCAGTATTTTATCGGACTTCTTCCTGCTTCTATAAACTGTAATTGCCAAACTATGAGCGGGAGATTTCTTTCCCACGCTCACGAAGTTTATCTGCCCTACTGTCACCCTTTGACTCTTTCTATTTAAAAATGTTAATAATCTGTTTTTAATAATTGCCTCATATCCGGGATACTCTTTGTCTATATAAACAAGAAGTTCCTTCTTCACGTACTTCTCAAGTAAAATCACCAATAACACTAAAAATACGAACACGTTGATAGTAGTTCTACTCCACTTTGGTTTGCGCCCTCTCAATTCACCCAGAATCTTTCGTTTTTCAAAAGCTGAAACATAAATACTAAATTGAATGTTATTCGAAAATGCAACAACTGTAGGTTTATTCGTTTCTTCTATCCTGCCGCTTTGGTCTACTTCCACCCTCATAAATCATCTTACTACAAATTTTGCCAACTTCTTCTACAAATCATCCAAAAAAAATGTTTTCTTCAAAAGGCTTTGGATTCCCGGACGGCAGTTCAAAAATCGCAAGGAACACCTTTGCAGCCGTGTACTTTATCGGCTCGCTAGAAGACCTAATAGTGGTCTTGCAAAGGAAGCGGGCACCCGCCTTCGTTCTGCAAAGCAGAACTTCGGCGAGGTAAAAT
>CAYOJS010000067.1:0-8341 GCA_964404345.1 uncultured Methanosarcinales archaeon | reverse complement strand
AACCCTTACTGGAGAGCAAAGGCGCGAAATTGGTGCAGGAAGAGGTTGTGATTGATGGGAATATTATCACGGCTTCAGGACCACCCGCTTCCAAAGCGTTTGCTGAGGCGATTGCTAAAAAGTTGAGAAACTAAAAATAATAATCTTTCCAACAGAAGCTGTTTAGGGTAACGTTTTTACCTCATAACCCTTTTCTGCACACTTTTTAAGTTCTTTTACTGTGGCATTATCCTCTTTAATAATCTCATCTGCAGCTTTTATGATCCTCCCCAGCTCGCCCGTACCGACTAGCCCCCTATTGCACTTGGCTTCCAAAATTTTTGCTATCTGCCAATACCTGGAAATCAGCCTATTAATAATCTTCAAAAACTCCCCATATCCTCCTTCTTTATCTCCACTCATTTCTTACCACCTCAAATAATCTTTATCAGTATGCCTATTACCCAAGGTATATATATCTTCTTAATTCTCTGGCGAAAGCTTTAAATATTTAAACGTATTTACGTTTTTTATGGTAAGCGTTACTTTATCCGTGCCTCCGGAAGTCAAAAAGGATATGGAGAGATTTGATGAGATCAACTGGTCCGGCTTTATACGAAAGGCCGTTATAGAGAAAACCAAGCAAATGAAATGGCGAGAACAGATGCTCAAAAAGGTCAAGGAAGAAGAACCGCTGACGAAATGGGCCGTAGAGACCTTTAGTGCTTCTCGCATGAAAAGGCTTAAGGAGCTTAGAAAGAAAGGCTTGATTTGATGAGATTAGTTATCGATGCCAATGTCTTGGTTACCTATTTCTGGCCGAATTCTTTACTCCAACAAGCTCTATTCACAGATGCAGATTTTTATTCTCCAGAATTTGCACTTTACGAAATTAAAGAGCATAAACAAGACCTTATGCGAAGAACCCATCATACGTCCGCCTCTTTCCAAAAAATGCTCGAACATATGCCGCTTCAAATCCAGTTCATCTCATCCCGAGAATACTCCAATTATTACAAGGAAATGAAAACCTTTATTTTACATTTACCTCCTTTTGAACAAAACAAAATCTTAAAAGACATTGACTACTTAACACCGGCTCTAAAACTGAACTGCCCACTATGGACAAATGACTCTCTCCTAAAAAAACAAAAAGGAGTTCAGATACTCACAACCAAAGATATCATACCTTTACTATGAAATTCACCAAGCTCCTCTTCGGACCCTCCAGCATACCCCACTCTACGCCCAAACCTGTGAATACGGAGAACGGCGTTAAGACGGTTAGAAGGCTTGGATTGGATGCGCTGGAATTAGCCTTTGGACCCGGAGTTTACTTGAAAGAAGAAGAGGCTATGAAAGTGCGAGAGACTGCCAAAAAACTTGACGTTAAGATCAGCGCCCATGGGCCCTATTATGTTAATTTTAACGCTTTAGAAAAGAAGAAATTGTATGCCAGCCACAGTTACATACACAAGGCCGCCAAGGTTGTTAATCTCTGTGGCGGTCACAGTGTAGCTTTTCACGCTGCCTATTACATGAAAATGCCTGCTTCTAAGGTCTTTGACAACGTCAAGAAGCAACTAAAAGAGCTTGTCAAAAAGCTCAAGGACGAGTCTAATCCAGTCCTGCTCCGTCCAGAACTGACAGGCAAGCCAACGCAGTGGGGCGATCTGAACGAGCTTATTAAAATAAGCCAAGACTTAGATCAAGTTCTGCCCTGCATTGACTTTGGACATTTACATGCACGGGAAGGAAAGTATAATACTTATAAGGAAATACGGGGCGCCTTGGAAGCGCTCGAAAAAGGATTGGGACGGGAGATCCTGGACAATATGCATATTCAGATTGCTGGGATTGAATACACTGAAAAAGGGGAAAGAAGACATCTTAATCTAGATGACTCGGGATCGGACTTGAACTATAAGGACATTGTCAAGGTCTGGAAGGAGTTCAAAATCAAAGGCGTTGTGATTACAGAGACCCCCAACCAGGAAGACGATGCACTGAAGCTAAAGAAGATGTGGGAGAAACTTTAATTTAAGCCGCAATCATTCTGTAAGAAGGGCATTAGCTTACGCTGAGCATACCGCAGGTGCTGCTCAAAGGTTTGCCTTGAAACTCGCATCATTTTCCCGAGCTTTTCCAAATCGGTTTTTCGAGGGATATCATAATAGCCTTCTCGTACCGCCAACTGAAAAGCCTCCTTTTGTTTAGGACTAAGCTTAGGTAAAGGCCGTGATAGGAAAAAATCGGCCTTGTATTTTTTTTCGATGCTGATCAATTTAAATTCAAAATGAGCCTCGACGGCATGGAGACACTTCATCAAGGGCTCCTTCTTCCAGGAACCGAGCTCAAATTGCTCCCAACCCGTTTCATAGATTATGAGGGGCTTTATGTAGAATATTTCAGGATCTAAAAAATGGCGATACCAGCTTCTCTTTAAACTGTCCTTGTACGTGATGAATACAAGATCTCCATTAATCTCCAACCGATGCAATCGCCTTTCCCTCTTGAGGTCCTTTATGAATCTCTTCTTGTTTTCATCAGAACCCATTAATATGAACAATAATGTGAAGACGATCTGATGCCCTTCCTTATGCAGTTTTATGGGATACACGTACAACAGACACTTGAATTTCTTGGTCCGGACACCCCCGATACAGTCGGCGTGACGCATCCTGAACTTAGCTACCCACATACTCTAAGAACACGTTCGCCTTTTTTAAAGTCTGCTAAAAATACCAGCATATGCTGGCATAAAATAAAAGAAGACCTTCTGTTTTCGGAAGGATATGAAGAAACTCTTTGGGCTTTTGCTCTTATTGCTGATTGTGAGCTGCACTCAGGCGCCGGTTGACAAGAAAACCATCAAAATCGGCGTACTTGCAGACCTCACTGGCGACTACGCTTCGGTTCTGCGCGGAGGAAATCGAGGCGCGGAACTTGCTGCTGAGGACTTACGCACCCAGCAAATGCCTATTGAACTCATTGTGGAAGACCAGAAATCTTGTGATAATAAAGAAACGGTTACTATTGTTAATAAATTCACTACCCTTGATCACGTCCACTTTATCATTGGAGGAACGTGCAGCTCCACGACCCTTGCGGCAGCACCTATTGCTGAGGCGAGCCGCACCGTCATGATCTCTCCCATATCCTCTGCACCGAGTGTTTCCAAAGCGGGAGACTATATTTTTAGGACCTACATCAGTGATAAGTTTCGCGCGGCTGCGGCTGCTGAACTTGCTTATAAATTAGGCAAGAGAAAGATGGCCCTGCTTACCGACATCAGCAATGATGCCTTTGTTGAATTAAGCGCTGGAGCCAAACCCAAGTTTGAAGAACTCGGCGGAAAGGTTGTTGCGGAAGAAAAAACCGACAAAGACACTACTGATCTTAGAACTCAAATTGTCAAGATCAAAGAAGCAAACCCTGATGTATTGATGGTCATCACCGGACCTATTGGCAGTGCTACGGCTGCCAAACAAGCCCGAGAACTAGGCCTTAAAGTGCAACTCATGGCTCCTGTTGAAACGGTGGAAGATCAACAAGTCATTGACATTGCAGGTGATGCTGTTGAGGGTTTAATCTATGTCATGCCCGGCAATCCACCCCAAACTCTTGCTTACCAAGCACTCGAAGCAAAGTACAAACAAAGGTACAAGGAAGACACCATGCCCAGCTATGTAGCAGAAGCCTATGATGGTGTTATGCTCGGCATAAAAGCCATGCAAGCCAGTGATGGAAGCAAAGAAGACCTGAAAAATAAACTCTATGAGGTGAGTAAGGCATACACGGGTGTTTCTGGTAATGTTACGTTTGATTCCAACGGCGATGTGAGTAAACCCGTCATGTACAAACAAATCAAGAACGGAAAGTTTGTGGTTTACAGTCCTTAAAATGCTCTTTTTAAGGTTGGATGTTTATAAATAAAGAACCCTCTTATTCGCACGTCCTTACGGATGGTTCATGGACCCATTCCACAAACGATTCGGATATGAAGCTCAAAGCACTCCTGTAGAAAAGATATAAATAGTACTTGATACCCCTTAAAAGATCCTTTATAGAGATGTAAGACATGAATAAGACCCTGATCGGCATCTTGATTGTACTATTATTAATAGGCTGCACTTCCCACCAACAAAACACTTCTAACGAACCAATTAAAATTGGTTTTATTGGCCCCCTTACAGGCGACGCAGCGGATTACGGCATTGTTGCACGAGACTCTATTAATTTAGCAGTAGACGAGATCAATACGGCTGGAGGCATTAATAATCAACGCTGTGGTGGTAATCAGCGATGCCTAGGCGCAGGACGACCCCTTCAAATAATCTGGGAAGATGGCAAGTGCAACGGGAGAGAGGCCAACACGGCTGCGCAAAAACTTATCTCTGAAGACCACGTCAAAATCATCCTCTTTGGAGGCTGCAGCGGAGAAGTTCTTGGAGCTGCCCCTATTTTAGAACAAAATCATGTTATCGGCTTTGGCCCTTACACCTCCAGCCCAGACATTACGAATGCAGGAGACTATATCTTTAGGAACAGCTACTCTGACAAGGACTCTGGAAAAGCCGCGGCTGAAACCATTGCCAAGAAATACAAAACGGTTGGTGTCATTGCAGAACTCACTGACTTTGCTCAGGCCTACAAAAAAGTTTTCATCGAAGAATTTGATCGACAAGGGGGAAAGGTGCTCATGGCTGAAGACTATCAACCAGAAAGCCGAGATTTTAGAACCTCACTCTTAAAGATTATAAATTCCAAACCCACAGCCATCTTTGTCAACCCCCAAAGCTCAGCCACTGGAATTGCTATCCTACAACAACTCAGAGAACAACGAAACACCATCCCTGTTTATACCAACTTCTTCCTCAGCAGCGAAGACGCCCAAAAAAACGCTGGAAACGCCGCTGAAAACGTTGTGTTCATTGCAGATCCAAAACCTGCTGGGACGCAGACACAAACATTGTTCGAGAAATACAAGCAGATATACGGGAAAGACCCTACCTATGCTTATCCCTTGCCCGCTACTTATGATGCGGTTTATATGTTAGCGAAAGCCATCCGTGAAGTCGGCTACGATGGAGAAAAGATTAAAAACTGGCTGTATAAAATGCCAGACTATGAAGGGACGCTTGGAACGTACCATTTCGATGAGAATGGAGACGTTGTCGGGATTAAACCGGTTGTGAAGATTATGAAAGATGGAAAAGTGGAAATGGAGGGATAAGATGAAAAAACTACTTACACTTTTATCCTTAATCGTGCTCATTGCCTGCACACCTGCGCCGCCCAAAACCATCACCTTGGGATTCATCTCGGCACTCAGCGGAGACGGGGCTGCTTATGGAGCTACGGAACGAAATGTTGTAGAAATGGCTGTTAATGAAATCAATCAAGCAGGAGGCATCAACGGAAAGAACCTTCAAGTTATCTACGAGGATGGAAAATGCTCTGGGAAAGAAGCCACCTTCGCTGCTCAAAAACTAATTGATACAGACCATGTCAAAGTTATTCTTGGCGGAAGTTGCAGCTCTGAAACGCTAGCTGCTGCACCCATCACGGAACCTACCAAAGTCATATTATTTTCTGCGTTTTCCAGTAACCCCCAGATCACAAAGTCAGGGGACTACGTCTTTCGAAACAGCCCTTCAGATACCGAAGGAGGAAAAATATCTGCTGAAATGATTGTAAATAGAGGCTACAAAAAGATCGGCGTCCTAACCGAGAATACGGACTACGCCATTGCTGTGGGAGAAGTATTCAGAAACAGAGCCAATGAACTCGGCGCAGAGATCGTAGTGGATGAACGATTCACCCAGGAGGAAAAAGATTACCGGACCCAGATTATCAAAATCAAAGAGACTAACCCTCAAGCCATCTTTGTCAACCCCCAAACAGGCCTGACTACAGGGATAGCCATCAAGCAAATACGAGAACTCGGCATCACAACGCCTTTATTCAGCACCTTTGCCCTGAACAGCCCTGATGCGCTCAACGGTGCAGGAACAGCCGCGGAAGGAGTCATTTTTTCAGACGCTCCAGGAATTGATGATGGCAACCCAAAAGCCAAGAAGCTTCTAGAAGAATATACACAAAAGTATGGAAAACCTGCTCATGACCTAATGATGGCCTTGCGCTATGACACTGTGCACCTTATCGCCACAGCCCTTAAACAATGCGATGAAAACACAGACTGTATACGTGATTATCTTTACAATGTCAAAAACTATAATGGGGCAGCCGGAACGTACGGATTTGACAAGAACGGAGATGTAGATGGACTGCATTTTGTCGTCAAACAAATCAAAGATGGGAAACCCGTTACGCTGAATGAATAAAGGAGGGATAAGATGAACAAGGCACTCATTGGACTGATTGGTGTGTTACTATTATTCGCTGCTTGCGGACAACAACCTGGCAGCAATGCAAATGAACCGATCAAGATTGGAGCCATCATGCCCCTTACTGGGGATGGAGCTGCGATTGGATTATCCATACAGCGAGCCATCCAGTTGGCGAAAGATGAGATCAATACGGCAGGCGGAATTAATGGAAAGCCCCTCAAGGTCATCTTTGAAGATGGGCATTGTACTGGAAAGGACGGCAGTAACGCTGCCAATAAGCTTGTCAACATCGACCAAGTGCCTGCTATCATCGGAGGCGTGTGCAGCCCTGAAACCCTCGCCGCTGCACCCATCGCAGAAGGAAAAACCGTCTTGCTAAGCCCCGGTTCTTCCAATCCAACCATCACCCAAGCTGGGGATTATACGTTCCGAGATTATCCTTCAGATGCTTTTGCTGGAAGGTTTGCTGCAGAATACATGTACAATCAACTAGGAAAAAGAAAGGTAGCCATCCTAAGCTGCTTGAATGACTACTGCAAGGCCTTGGGCGAAGTTTTCAACAGGCGCTTTACTGAACTGGGTGGAGAAATACCGATTCGCCAAGAATTTGAGATGGATGCTCGAGACCTCAGAAGCCAACTCAGTCAGATCAAAGAAACCAACCCTGAAGCCATCTATTTCCTTGGTTTCACTGAAGGAAGCATTTCCGGTCTTATCCAAGCTAAAGAGTTAGGCATCAACCTCCCCTTCTTAGGAGGAGATGCTTGGGATGATCCTGACATTCATAAAAAAGCTGGACAAGCAGCTGAAGGCATCCAATGGACTGTAACTAATACACCCACCAATGAAGAATTCAAGAATAAAATCAATGCAAAATTTGGCGATGTAGACATAACGGTAGCTACTGCGCAAGCATATGACGCTGCCTATATTCTCGCCGATATTTTACGCAAAGTAGGCCCTGATGCAGCAAAGATCAAAGACGCCCTCTACCAAGTCAAAGACTATAAAGGTGTTAGTGGAACCATTGGCTTTGATGAAAATGGAGACCTTCTTGGAGCCAAATATGTAGTGAAGACACTCAAAAACGGAAAACAAGAGGAGGTTTACAAGTAAGCAGAAAACATTTCTTTCTGCTGTTTTTTCCTTTATCTTTATAAAGGTTAGGTGGAGAAATAACCCATGCAAGTCGTATCCCAGCTCATCATGAATGGCATCATTGCCGGAGGCATCTATAGCCTGATTGCTCTTGGATTGACCATGGTGTACGGCATCTTAAAATTCATCAACTTTGCCCATGGCGAGACGTTCATGATTGGAGCTTATTTTGCCTGGACCCTGAACATTGGACTTGGTCTTCCATTCTGGCTGAGCTTTATTCTAGCGATGGTTGGAACGGGACTTCTTGGATTTGTTATAGAAAAAATAGGGTACAAACCCCTACGAAATGCACCCTCTTGGGCACCGCTTATCATTAGTATTGCGATTAGCATCTTCTTACAAGCCTTTGCGATTATGGTGTGGGGCGCCCAGATCAAGACCTTTCGAACAGGAGAGATTCAGCAAGGCATCCCCATTCTGGGAGCTGTGATTACTCCGATTCAAATTACCATTCTGATAACTAGCCTCGTTTTGATGGTGACCTTGTACTTGTTCATCATGAAAACAAAAACTGGGAAGGCAATGAGAGCTGTGGCGGACAATAAAGATGTGGCGGCTAGCATCGGGATTAATGTGAACAAGACGATCAGCACAATCTTTGTCATTGGCAGCGCCCTTGCAGGGGCAGGTGGCGTACTCGTAGGGATTGAGCAGAACTTAACGCCGATGATGGGCGTACCCATGACTGTCAAAGGATTTACCGCTGCCATCGTCGGCGGCATCGGCAACATCTGGGGCGCTGTACTTGGCGGATTTGCTATTGGCTTCATTGAGAATATTGGCATCTTTTTCATTCCATCTGGCTATAAGGATGCGATCAGCTTCTTTGTATTGTTGTTGATGCTCAT
>CAYOJS010000066.1:0-8364 GCA_964404345.1 uncultured Methanosarcinales archaeon | reverse complement strand
GTGACTTGCACTTCCGTGACTTTGTAGCCTTTCTTGATGGCTTGGTAAAAGACATAGGGTTCGAGTTCATAGCGGTCCAGCCATTCTTGGTGGAGGTTCATGTTTTTGAGTATGCCTGTTCGTATAGCTCTAAAGCCATTCGTACCGTCAGTTATGTAGCGACCCGTTACAAGGGTAAAAAGCAGGGAATAGGACCTTGTTGTGATCCTCCTGAACAAAGGCATGTTTTCGGTTTGTACTCGGGACAAGCGCCTGGATCCTTGAACAAAGTCGTAGCCAGCTTTTATTTTTTCCATTAGAATGGGGATCTCACTAGGATTGTCTTGGTCATCTCCTCCCATAATTAAAGTGACATCAAACTTGTTTTTCAAGGCGTAATCAAATCCAGAACGGATGGCAGCACCCACTCCCATGTTACAGGGCTGTTTGATGACATGGGCTCCAGCTTGCTTGGCTTCTCGAGCCGTTCGATCTTTAGACCCGTCGTCTACGACAACGACCTGGTTGACGTAGGGTTTGGCTTTTTTTACAACAATGCCAATCTTTCCTTCTTCATTATACGCCGGAAGAATGAGAACAGTTTTCATCGTCCTTCTGCAAAGTCGCGTAGGGTCTTTGCAACGTATTCCACTTCATCCCTTTTCAGTTCGGGAAACATGGGTAAGGAAAGAATGTGGTCCGCTGCGTGCTCCGTGACGGGAAAGTCTCCGTGTTTGTATCCTAAGAAATGGAAAGCCGGTGCCATATGTACAGGGATGGGGTAATGGATGCCAGTATCAACACCTTCTTGCTTGAGATGTCTTTGTAGTCCATCACGATCAGAGACTTGTATCACAAAGAGGTGATAGACATGGGTTCTGTCAGGAGCTTCAGTTGGAAGGGTAATTCCTGGAACATCTGTAAGCAGTTCGCGGTACAAGCCAGCAACCGCCCTTCTCTGTCCATTCCATTGGTCGAGATGGGGAAGTTTTACACCTAAAACAGCTGCTTGAAGCGTATCTAGTCGGTGGTTTCCTCCAAGTTCTATATGGTGGTATTTCCTACCGGGAGGTTGACCGTAATCCTGCATCGAACGCACTTTAGTAGCAAGGGCATCGTTATTTGTTACGACAGCGCCTCCATCTCCGTCAGCTCCAAGGTTTTTTGCAGGATAAAAGCTAAAGGCCGCAATGTCTCCAATAGATCCACATCGTGTTCCTTCGTATTCAGCCCCATGGGCTTGACAGGCATCTTCAACGATTTTCAATCCGTCTCGTTGCGCAATGACCTGGAGTTCGCGCATATCAGCAGGCTGACCATAAAGATGGACAGGCATGATGGCTTTGGTATTTCTCGACACAACTCTCTGAACTTGTTCAGGGTCCATATTGTACGTGCCCGGCAATACATCAACTAAAACAGGTTTAGCTCCACTTCGGTAAATGGCATAAACCGTCGCATAGAATGTATTCGCAGGAGCAATGACTTCGTCTCCTCGCCCAATTTCAAGTGCTCGTAAACTCAGCTCGAGTCCAGACGTTCCATTGTCAACGCCGATGCAATGCGCCACTCCACAGTAGGCTGCAAAGGCTTCCTCAAACGCTTTTTTTTCATCGCCTTGAATGAAGTTTCGATTATCATGAACTTTAAGTATCGCTGCAACTATTGTTTGATCAATGGCAGAATCAATGCGTTTCAAGCCCATAAAGGGAACGTTCATTCTTGGAGCATTCATTTTTTCACCTATTACATAGCGTATTCGATTCTTACCGGAACACCACCGGCTTTAAGGGAGCATTGAGCTGCATGAAGTGCAACGACAACTTCATATCCATTTCTTCCGTCAGTCAATGGCCTTTGACCTTGAGTAATGCAGTCCAAGAAATGCAAGCATTCATCTCGCATGGGTTCGTTCGGTTTGATTCGAGGAAGTACTTTATCTCCGTCACGTATGGACAATTGGAATTCTGCAAAGTCTCCAGTCTGAGGTTGGTAGTCCACGCCTTTATCATAAATAGCTAATTTTTCGTCAATGGCTACATCATCAAATTCCTTCATCTTTTTTGATCCAACAATCTTCAATCTTCTTGTTTTAGGAGTGCCGATCCAGCTCACGGTAATTCCGGCCATAACATTTCCAGGATAATCCAGCGTGGCAAACACAACATCATGTAAACCTCGATCTTTTTGAACATAGACCTGACCACGCGCACTCACGCTTTCAGGTCTTCTATCTAGTAAGTAATTGAACATAGAAATATCGTGAGGAGCCAGGTCCCAGAGTGCATTCACATCCTGTCGAATCGGTCCAAGGCCGGTTCTTTCAGCAGTCATATAGTAAACATCGCCGATGGTTCCATCAGCAATTTCTTTTTTCATTCTTTTGACAACGGCATTGTACATGAAAATGTGTCCAACCATTAAGATTTTACCGCGATTTTCTGCAAGTCGGATCAGCTCTTGACTATGGGCTGGGTCAAAAGTGAGGGGTTTTTCTACAAGGACGTGTTTGTCTACCTCAAGACATGCCTTAGCAACATCATAATGGGTCATAGTGGGTGTGGCTACAACAATGGCACCTATAGAACGATCTGAAAGAATATGGTCTAAGTCAGGAACAGTTTCAGCTCCTCTATACTTCTTATCTCCAGCTATTCGAACGAGCTTATCAGGGTCTTTGTCACAAACAACGACACGTCCAAATCCAGGGAGTTCAAGGAGATTCCTTGTAAAATTCGGACCCCAATACCCCAATCCCACGACTCCAACGTTTACGGTCATGACTAAAACAACTCCCACTTAATTTATAAACCTTTGGGAAAAGAATGTACATAGTATAGACGATAACAATCGTTTTATTGCATCCGATTTCAATTCAAGGGAATAAAAGCGGGCCTGCTGGGACTTCCGAGCATCACTCGCTCGGAAGTACCGAACGAAGTGACTGCATTCGAACCCAGGATAGCCAGCTCTCTTTCAATAAGGGATAGAAGGCTGGTGCCCTATCCAGGCTAGGCTACAGGCCCGTACATCGAATTAAACGGGTTTAGTTTATAAGGTTTTTTGAGGCGAAATAGTCGAAAAGGGAAATGTTTAAATATATGTTTAAACATAAACATACACATGGTAACAAAAACAATTACGGTAACAAAGGAAGCGTACGATGCGATCAAGCAATTGAAACGTAAGGATGAGAGTTTTAGCGAGTTGTTCAAACGCATCGAGAACAAGCCTCTTCGAGTGAAAGACATGGTAGGAATCTTAAATGATACGCCAGAAGAAGCAGAAGCCTTTGCCAGGAGAGTACGTGAAGGGAGAAAAAAGGCTAGTCAGGACTGGGATAGGAGAATAACCAATGTTCATACTCGATTCAAGCGCTCTGATTGAGGTCTGGGAAGGCGGCCCTCGTAAAGAAAAGGTTCTACAAATAGCTGGGAACGAATTTTCAGTTACTACGAGCATATGCATGCACGAAGTACTATATGGTGCACGATCTGAAAAGAGACGTTTTTTACTTGAAAACCTGTTTGCAAACATAGCTGTTTTGCAGCATGATTATAGATCTGCCAAAATAGGCGCTAGGATGGAACAAGAATTAGGCCATCTTGGACTAAAATTAGCAAGGATTGATATCATGATCGCTGCCATCTGCATCGTGAACGACGCTACATTGGTCACATTAGACAAGGGCTTCGAACGAATAGAAGGGTTAAAACTAGAATGGATAAAATAGTTATCTTTTCTTGTCTTTAAACGCAACAAACCCCAGTACAATGAGATAGAGTACAGAGCCTACTTGAGGGATAATAACAGACAAGCTGTACCATCCAGGGTACTTTCGCTGTTCAAAGATGCGCCAGTTGGATATAATATAGAGAACGCCCAGAGCAATCCATCCTAAAATCGGGACGAGGAAGAGGAAGACCAATGCCCAGTGAAACCCTCCCATCTGCAGGACCATGGACGTTCCGGCAAAGGGGATCCAGGCAAGCCAGGGTTTGTCGTACTTAAGTTTCTGTCCGATGATCATCCAGGCATAGGAAGTATAAATATAGGCGGCAACGCCGAATAAGAACAGGAAGAGCATAGAAGTAAGGAAGAACCCAGCCATGGCTCCTCCCAGCATCATTGAGGCAATGTCTCCAGCCATGCACTGACTAATATAGGAGGGGTATATATAGCTTTTGAAATAGCCCTTCTGTACAGTAAATTTATATACCTCTTCCCTTGTCCAGAGGGTCATGTTAAGGACGCATACGTGTGGTGAACTAAGAGAGTCGGATGCTGGAAAAACCATCACTTTATGCGGCTGGCTAGACACTTTACGGGTTTCAGGCAAGATTTCTTTTATGTTGTTAAGAGATAGAAATGGCATAACTCAGATTTTCTTAGATAAAACATTAACCGAGCAAGCGCTGTCGTTGAAAAAAGAATCGGTTATTTTAGTGGAAGGTACTGTAAACAAACGTCCAGAAAACCAAGTAAAAAAAGAAATGGCAACCGGAGCAATTGAGCTTGGTGCAACCCGAATGGAGCTGATTTCTCCATCCGAAACGCCGTTACCGATCGAGGTGCAGGAGGAAACAACCACGCACATTGATAAGCGACTGGATTACCGTTTTTTGGACATTCGCAGAAATCAGGTGAAAAATATTTTCAAAGTGCGTTCAAAGATCTACAGCACATCCGTTCAGTTCTTTGATCAAGAAGGATTTATAGCCATCCAGACACCCAAGCTCACAGCTTCCGGAGTCGAATCAGGAGCTGAAGAGTTCAAGATTCCTTATTTCGGAAAGACAGCCTCTCTTGCGCAATCGCCGCAAGTCTATAAGCAAATGTTCGTCGTTTCAGGTCTCGAAAGGGTCTATGAAATCGCCCCAATCTTTAGAGCAGAAAAATCACACACCGTCCGTCACCTGACGGAGTTCATCGGAATTGACTTTGAGATGGGATTCATTAAAGATGACCACGATGTAATGGACCTCATCGATAAATATGTTAAATTCTTGCTAACCAATATGAAAGAAGCATGTAAGACAGAACTCGCAGAATTAGGCGTCACAATAGATGTTCCAAAGGAGATTCCCCGTCTCTCATTGATTGAAATGCGAACGTGGCTGAAAGAAAAGGGCAAGATCGTTCCAGAAGATGAAGACTTGGACGCAGAAGGGGAAAAAATGATCGGAGAATACGTAAAGGAAAAATACAATTCAGACTTTGTCTTTATGTTGGATTATCCCTGGGCAAAGCGTGCCTTCTACCACATGCGACCTGATAACAATAAGAACGTCACAAAGTCTTTTGATCTTCTGTACAAAGGCGTTGAAATCGGAACCGGCGCTCAACGAGAGCACCGCCTCGAAGTCTTAGAAGAGCAGTGCGCCGAAAAAGGCATTGACTTTAAGAAGATGGCTTTCTATCGAGACATCTTCCGTTATGGTTGTCCTCCACATGGAGGCGTTGGCCTTGGTCTCGACCGCATCACCAAACAAATGCTGAACTTGGAAAACGTCCGAGAAGCCATCTTACTGCCACGAGATACAGAACGATTAACGCCTTAATCATGACCCGTCGCCAAGAAATGATAGAGATGCTCTTAAAGCATGAAATCTCCGCCCAGGAATTCTGCCATATATACAAGACAGAGATGTGGGAGATTCTGGAGGAATTGGATCACATCAAGCGCACGGTCGCGCATCACAAGAAACGCTTGGTAATGAATCCCCCCTTCTGCAGGGCGTGTGGCTTTATGTTCAAGGAGCGCGGCAAGGTAAAGAACCCAAGCAAGTGCCCCCATTGCCGTCATGAGCGCATCCAGGCGCCTGCATTCAAGATTGTGGATGTGGAGACGAAGAGAAAGAATAGTAAAGCTTAAATATAAGTTCATATTGATTATATATAAATTTATACCAAACTGAGATAAAATGAAACAAATCAGCATATCAAAAAGCCACATGCCAACTCTTGGCACCATTCTCATGGTAGAAGACACATTAAAAAAAGCAGGCGAATTGTTAACCCTCGCAGAGATCAAGCGAAAGCTTCCAAAAAAGGTCATGCACCAAACCTTAATCCAAATACTGGATTACTTACAAATAAGTGGAAAGATCTTGATTGGCACCAAAGGAATTCTATGGATTTTCGCCGAAAAAAAAGAGCTGAACAGACTGATCCAGCAAGGAACCGAAGTATGATAGTTTCTTAGCTTTCGACTTAATCGAAAAGTTTCCGGAATTTCGAAGGTAACACTTATATTCTACCCTCAAAGATAGAAGCAAATGAACAGAAAGGTGCGGATCGTTCTTATAGGAAACGCAGAGCAAGAATTCAAAAAATTGAAAGAATTAGAACAAAACATAAAAGACACGAAAGAATTCCATCTAGAACTGCAGCTGCTTAAGTCCATACGGCAAAAGATAGAGTTCATACGCTCTAATCCATTCTATGGAGACAACATCTCTAAGAATAAAGTTCCAAAAGAATACCATGTCCAGAATTTATGGAGAATAGAGTTGGTTCAATATTGGAGAATGATATACACGATAAAGGGCAATGAACAAGAAATCATCTGCTTCATCACCGATATACTGGACCATAATATTTACAATGAAAAATTTGGTTATCACAAAAAATGAACTACCTCTTCATCTGCACCAACAATCAGATCCGAAGCCCTACAGCCAAGAAAGTCTTCCAAGGAATGCTCAAAGAAAACAAGAAGAAAGGCAGTGTAAAATCAGCCGGCGTCAGCCCGACCACTCATACCCCTGTCACTCACCACCTCTTGGATGGGCTAACAAGATTTTTTGCATGGAAGAAGAGCACAAGCTTTACATCACTTACCTGTACCTCGAGCTGGAGAAAAAGATTGCTGTGTTAAACATTCCAGATCTTTACGCAAGAGAATCCCTTGAGTTGATCTTGGTTTTAAGGGAGAAATTAAAAAAGAATAAAAAAGATGGAATAAACGTACTCAGCATTCGTCTTTTTTCTGATCGGGCTGTTTTTCCAAGGTTTCTCTCAACAAATCCAAACCCCTCTCAACTTCAGCGCGTTCGTCAGTATATAATCCCCGATACTCTGTCGTGGCGTATAGTCCCGTCCACCTTGCAAAGCCTTTAGGAGTGTCAAGACTAACGCGAGACCCATTCGATTCAGAGTCAGCGATACCTTCAACCAAACTTGCAAGATCCCGATGGCTCCGCACATGATAAACGACATCTCCCTTTGAATCTTTTCGAGGTTCTACTAAGAGATAATCTTTGGAGAAGGTTGATCCACCCATTAAACCTGTTCTTCGCTCAACTCCAACGAATGTCAGAGGTACTATTCCTTCAAGTTCTATTTTAGCTCTCATTTTCATTCACCTCACAGTTGAATATCACAGCGCCCTCTGCTGCCCAAACCATCTCGCTTCACAACTCGGTGGTAAGCCCGATCTTCCTCAGACAACCCCCGTTCCAGTTGCGGGGATCGCTCCATTCGTTCCAATTCGCTCATGATTTCCAATTCCATTTTAACTCACCTCTTTAATTAGTATTTACTTTATAGTGGTAATATTAGATTTAGTATTTATTAAGCCTTTTCATTGTTTCTATCGATTTTTTCGATAATTTTAAATAAAAAGACGAATTATTCTAGTAAATGCCCTTAAAATCAACCCTAGAACCTGAATTTCTCGACCCCAAAGACAAGCAGATTCTACTCCTCTTGCAGAAGAACGCCCGAGAAAGCTTAACCAACATCGCCAAACAGGTTAGCTTAACGATCGACAGTGTTCATGCCCGGATTAAGAAGCTGCAAGAAAAGGGCATCATCGTCGAGGTCACTGTCCTCCTCAACCCAAGAACATTCGGCTACCCCCTCATCGCAGATGTCAAAATAAAGCTTTTCAACATAACCGAGGAAGAAACAAATCGATTCTTGAGTTACCTCACCGCACATCCCAAAGTGGTCGACCTGCTCACCTTGATGGGAGACTATGACATCACCTGTGTCTTGATCGCAAAGAACACCGAGGAATTGGAAGCCACTTCCAGAGAGATCAGGCAAAGATTCAAGGGCATCATCGCAGACTGGAGGGCCTTCCTGATCCTAAAAGCATACAAGTTCGAGAAATATGCATTGGAGGGATAAAGGACACAATTAGCCCAGTTGCGTAAATCGAGTTAGAGAGATAGTAAGGAAGGGCGAGCCCAGAGCAAGCCGTTTTTTCCTCCCTCGGACGAATGTATGTACTGACGTGGGCTCGGTGAAAGGAGTGCAAACAGTTCGCACAGAGAGGCGGACAGATCGCTCACAACGCCCGAAAAGAACTCGAGCAAGAAACAGGTGAATCCGTTGTGTCAAAAGACAACTTTTTAAGTTTAGTCGAAAGGAAAAGAC
>CAYOJS010000065.1:0-8381 GCA_964404345.1 uncultured Methanosarcinales archaeon | reverse complement strand
ATTTTGAGGAAGGCTCCACCGAGGTGTTCAAAGGCCTTTCTCAATTCAGAGGGTTGAAGGGCAGCCTGTTTCTTTCCAAAAGGCAGGCGGATTAAAAGGTGCCTGAGTCCGTACTTTCCAAGCACTTCAAGAACCTGTTCAAATCGCTTCCAGTCACGAATCTTATGGGAATTTTCAAACATGACTCTTTCTGGGAGAAAGGAGTTTTTAAAGGTGTCGTCAGGCATGAATACTATAGAGAGGTTTGAATAACCCCTATGAGTAGTGTCCTATAGGCGAAGTAGCTCGTCGATAGCCTAGTGTGCACCGGAGGTTATTCAAAGTCCTCTATAAGGAATATATGCATAAGGTTTATATAAAACCATACGCAGAAAAAAACTAAATGAAGTGGGGGAGAACAGCAGCAGTAGGGGCACTTTATCTGGGTTTAATCGGAGCTAGTCAAGCAGAAGAGCTAGGAAAAAAGAGCATACAATTACCTTCCTTTCAATCGACTTCTCCTTTATACACCTTCTTACGGACGCCAACGCCGGATGTAAATTGGAAGATTGCCATCCAGGCTCCTAGCGAAGGATTCTCTACATCGATTCCGGAAATACCGAATATTGGAAGGGTAGACATTCCAAATGCTCAAATCATTTACTTTTCAAGTCCAAAGGTAGCAAAGGCGCTGAATGGGGGTTTAGAGATGTATGGAAAGCCCTATTTTGCGTTTGATAAGGTTGGAAATCCGTTAGTTCCGCAAGATCTGCAGTGGCCTTCATGTGTGCCTTTAGGGAGGGATTTGTCAGATGAAAGTTCGTTACGCGTAGGGTTGAACCAGCGAGCGTATCAGCAGGTGAATGGGGCGGAACATCTTTTAGAACAATGCTTATCGCGCCTGCCTTCAACGCGTTTCAGTTCACTGGAAGAATTAATGGGAGCCTATAAAAGAGTTTCAGAAAGACCGGGAGGTTTTTCTTGTCTAGGGGGGTTTGAAATGGACATGGACCAATTGGTTTGTTTGGTTTCTTCCTTTTCAGCTCCTTGTTCGTTTCTGAGGCCAGGTATTGAAGCAGGGAGACAGCCTGTAAAAACGCCTCTAGAACCATTCACACTTCTACAACTATTTGATTATAATTCAGGTTCTAAGAGTTTTATCGTTTCAGAGGGTGGAACAATAGGGTCTTGTAATTAATCTTCACTCAGTTTCGTAATCACGATCGGTTTATCTTTTACAATAATAGAGTGTTCTGCTTGGCTCACCAAGCCTCCATTCTTCTCAGGCAAGGGGGGGTATTCACGGATGTTGCCAATTTTTTTGAGTTCAAGAAGGGCCAGTTTTATGTTGGCAACGCTGAATTTTTGAGTCAGCCAGCGTGTCGTGAAAGGAAGTCCTTGATACGTTTCGATCTCCTTCTGGATGTTGAGGGCGATGGGGGCACGAACGGGTTTTTGGTTGGTTTGCATGAAAACCGTTGCATTCCCGGATTCATAGATCATGCCGCCACCGGTGCTGGCAAAGGGTTCAATGGCAATGACTTGTCCATCTTTAAGCGGTGTAGGATCGCCATTGTCATAATTAGGAATAGTGGGAGAAGTATGTACTTTAAACTGCCCGAGGCCGTGTCCGCAGAGATTACGAATGGGTTCAAGGTCATAGCTGGTGATGGCTTCTTCAATGACACGTCCGATGGCGCAAACAGGAAGTTCAGGTTGAAGAATTCGAATGGCTGCATTGACACCATCACGACTGGCTTTAATCAAATCATCATGGCTTCCTAGGTTAACCGTACAAGCCGTGTCGGCCACATAGCCCTGGATGTGGGCGCCGATGTCTAATTTTGCAACGTCGCCTTCTTGATAGACGGTTTCATCTTCAGGGCCGGGACAGTTGTGAGCCGCCACATGATTAAGGCTGGTTTGGGCAGGAAAGGCTATGCCGCCTCCCAGGGCTTTTATTTTCTCTTCTACAGCATCACAAACCTCTCTCAGGGGTACGCCCACCTTGATCTTTTTTCGGCCGTGTTCAAGGGCTTCGGCAGCAATACGTCCTGCTTTTACAAAAGAATCGTAGATTTCTTTATCCATGGACATAAAAGAGATCGAACTGTTTTATAATGTTTGTCAAAAAGAAGTAAAGAGAAAGAAAAAAATAAGCTAATTAAGCTTATTGAGCGACTCCTGGTTGTACAGAGCCTGGAGTGGTCTGGGCAGGAATGCCTGGGTTCACGTACTGTGGCATGGGTTTAACGAGTTTAGGAAGTCCAGGGTTGTAGTATTTTCCATCTGCATTGCTAAAGACCATTCCGCTGGATGAACCAGTCATACCACCGCTCCATTGCTTAAGGACTTGAATAGGGGCCTTGTAACCGAGGTAGTGTGTAAGGAAACTCTTTCCACCCCACTTTTGGTAAGCATTGGTCTGAACCATGCCTGTTTTAAAGCCTTGCTGATTGTCGGAGAAGTAAGGTCCAACTTGGTTTCTCACTTTAAGAGCCCAAGGGTTGTGTCCGGTGTCGAAAACTCCGCCACTGGTTCCGTATGCAACAGGATCATTGGCTTGATTGGTAACAACGCCGTTTTCATCCAATTGGAGTTGATCTTGAGAGACAGGCGGTAAGAAGCGCACATCTCGGGTTACGCCCATGGGTTCAGGGACGTAGAGAGGCGGTGCCTGGTAGCTCGCGCCTGCACGGGCTTGGCTCGCGTAGACGGCTGGACTTCCAGTGATTCCTGGAGTATTTGCAGTCCGGTAAGCGTCTGCCAAAGCTAGAGGCATTATCATCAATGCCAACACTAAAGGTAGTATCATTCTGTTCATGTTTTTCCCCCTCCTATTTTTTGGAAAATATGGGTATGGGGTAGAAGGTACGGTTAGAGTATTTAAATGTTATGGTTCATGCTGCATTTTTTCAGAGCTTGAAACAAGTGCTTGACAGGACACAACCAAAACAAGGAACGCATTCCGAATTCATAACTATATAGAAAATATATCTTTAAACGGAAGTTTTAAATACTGAAACGCATTACTCTAATGTAGTAAATTTCGGAGCGTTCTAGTCGGAATCCTGTTGGAATTCCGTTGAAATCAAAAGGGAGAACATGGATCAACGAGAAATATTACTAAAGACCGAACGCGTTCCAAGTAGAGTCAAGTCTATTGGCAAATGCCCAGAGTGTAGCAGTATGAAACTGCAGCACAACACCGATCACGGCGAGATCATCTGCCGGGACTGTGGTTTGGTTCTTGAAGATAAGATCATGGACCATGGAAAGGACTGGCGTGAGATGGATGATGCCATGCGCGAGCAACGCCGTAGAACCGGAGCTCCTTTAACGTATACGCAAGCCGATCGCGGCCTTGGAACGGAAATCGGCACGAAATCCGACCTTTATAGATTGGCGGGCCGAGATAAGGACAAATTCTTCCGTTTACGAAAGTGGCAACGTAATACGGCTACCGCCATCGAACGTAACTTGCAGTTGGCTTTAGCTGAGATTCATCGCATCAGCTCCGTCTTGCAATTATCTAAAATCTTAAACGAAGAGTGCTCTCGTGTTTACACCACTGCCGCTCAGCGAGGTCTCGTTCGCGGAAGAAGCACGGAGCACATGGTGGCCGCTGTAGTATATATTGCCTGTCGTAATTATGGCGCTCCAAAAACATTAGAAGAAATCAGCCATGCTTCCGGCGTGAATAAGAAGGAAATCGGTCGCAACTATCGATACTTGATCCGAAACTTGAATTTGAAAGTTCTGCCTTCCGATCCGACCATGTATGTGGGCCGGTACATTTCTCAGTTAAAACTAAGTCCGAAAACACAAACCAAAGCAGTCGAATTGATTGAAAAGGCACAAGCCAAGGAAATCACTTCAGGCAAGAGTCCCATTGGCATTGTCGCCGCAGCCATTTATGCCGCCTCGAAATTGACCAAGGAAAAAACAACGCAGGAAGCCATCGCCGATGCGATTGGCATCACCGAAGTCACCATCCGCAACCGATACAAAGAATTGGTGGATAATCTAGGATTGAAAAGCTTGGCGACGGCATAGGAGAACTAAGATTACCAGATAGACAACACGGATAAAAAAAATATAAGAGATCTAAAATGCCAAAAGGCCAAGGAACTTTAGAAAGATTAGTAATCGCAGGTTCTAAAGGTCTTGGAAGAGTTATGCTAACAGGAGCAATAGCAATAGGTACAATGTGCCCAAACACCGTGTATGCTAGAGCATCTCAGTGTCAACCAGGTACCACATTAGAGTATAAAGATAATTCTGCAACGGTTAGGTTCGATGGCCATAGAATCACTGTAGCAAAGGATGCACAAGGAAAAGTAACATATCAAGTGGATGACGCAAGATTCGCTCCTTTAAGATTTAATGACATGAAGGATTTTAAAGAACAAATAGGAAGAAGATTGGACCATGAACTCGGACGTAGGAGACGACATGTCGGAGGTTGCATTGAAAAAATCTATTCCGGGCTCAGATTGGGACCTTCATCTGCTGAAACTAGACCAGCATCAGGGATAGAAAGAACAATCACCCCTAGTATTCTTGATGCAAAAGAAGGAGCTTATACATTAGATCCAACTTCTCCTAATTTACCTTTAACCTATCTATTAGTGAGAAACGCAAACACAAGGGGATATTATTGTTTATCCCTCGCACAAGAAGTCTTTGATGTAGTATATGGTTTAGGAGAAGCAAAAAGAGTCGGACTCTATTCAGATCGGTTCGCAGAAGGATTAAATTTCGCAGATGCTCCGGCATCCATTGAAAGGTACGCAAGCAGCAAACACGATGGTCTTCCAAAAGGAGGAGTTATACGATTATCAAAAGGAGGAGGTCCATTAAGCTCCATTGGAATTTCATTAGGAGATGGAAAGATGGCCCACCTGATCGGAGATACAGTATATATAGAAAAAATTCGTCCAGTTCTTAATGAAGGATGGGAACCAACTGAGGTTATCACACCAGATGATTCATTCAAAGAAAGAAATGCTAAACCTGTTGTTTACCGAAAGAGGTTTGCTAAAGGGTCGACCTTAGAACAGATAAGCCCCCAGATTGATAGTGGTTTACGTTTAGGGGAAAACCTAGCTGCAATAGAAGAAATTCTCTTTCAATTGAATAGAGACAAATTTAAGGTGGGATCTTTAGGCCGAAGAGGATATACTGCTCTACTTGCAAAAACCACAACTTTGCGTGTTCCAGAGTATTGGATGCGATAAAGAAAAAAGTATAGAAAATCTAGAAAAATTTAAGATTTTAAATAATCAGTGGTTAATCGCTAAATACGCCGCAACCGCTCGATCAATAGCTGTCACAATGCGTCTTTGAGTTTTAGGCTCTACTAATTTTTTCTCTTCAAAAGGATTGACAATCACACCACCTTCAACAAGCACTGCAGGTAGCGGATTTTCGCGAAGAACAAAAAGATGGCTTCCATCATAGAGTCCTAAATCAGGATTGAGCAATATTCTGTTTTCTCCGGAAATGGGTTTAGCATGGTATAAATTAGGTATGAATCCGGTAATTTTGAGTTCTTGAGCAATAAGGGTAGCAAGCCGTTTACTTTCATCCGAACGACCATTTTTAGGGTTATAAAATACAGAAAACCCGCTGAGCTCTCTCCAGTCAGAGGGACTTTTGCCTTCACGTCTCAATCGTTCAATATCAATAAGTTGAGCAGAGTCATGATGGACTTCAACATAGAGACTGGCTCCTTCAGCAACAGCACGCTGTGGTCTTTCGGTAAGAGGAACGTTTTTGCTAGCTGGAAAAAGAACATAAGCAGCTGCAGGATTAGGAAGTTCTCCAAGTCTTGCAACAAGATCATCGTTGAATTGGTATTCCCATTGACCACTAGCAGACCTACTGCCCGGACCATTGGTTCGATTGTGAAGAGTAGCAGTATGGCCAGCAAAGATAGCTATGACAGGCTTTGCTAAAACAGGGCGGAAGGGTGTTGAAGTAGGGCGTGGTATTGGGAGGGGTACTGGAATGGGCGTTGGTATTGGAGTTGGAATAGGTATGGGACGTGGAATAGGAACTTGAGTGGGTTGAGGTGTCGGAATAGGGGTAGTGGGGGGCCTATGTGGAACTGTAGCACATCCTGATAAAAGGGTAGCAAGGACAAGACTTTCAAGAACTCTACGAAATTTCATCGCCTCATTCTCCTGTATTCACCCAATCCATAATTTCGTTCATTGGTTTCTAAAAAGGTCCCTATATAGTGATCGAATGTCATGCCATGACCTGTTCCATCTTTTTTTCCGCTGTTTCTTTGATTAAAATCTTGGGCAGCTGCTCCCCTGTTTTTTTCAATCATCCCTTGCCAACGTGATATACGGCGAGCATAGCTCCCTTGACCTGGGTTAATGGTTCCTACTGCCCCCCACCAGTTTCCTTTTCGAGCAAAACCATCTTTTAAATACCGTGCAATAGCATCTACAATGATAACCGGATGAGCTCGGTCATCTTCTCTAAGAACACAAGGGAGATTATAATTACACTCGCTAAGTAATTCTCTAAGTTGCCGTCCATGACGAGAGTCTCTTCCGGAAGCATGACTATTGCCAACAATATTCAATCCATAAGCTCTAGCAGTTCCTGGTTGGAAATGGATAAGTCCTAGGCCGCCGTCTCCTGACGCGTTAGGCTGAATAGGATCACCATAACTTTCTTGCATAATAACAGCATAGATCGTGTTTCTTGGAATGCCATACCTATCTTCTACAGTTTCAATAATGTTACGCCAGCGTTCAGTGCGTTGAATCCTACCTATAGCTAAATTGCGATCAGCAAGGTCAACCCCTCGAAAGTTGTGGTCTGGAACAGTAGATTTATACCCAACAGCCGGAGGGCCTAATTCTGCAAAACTTCTGCCTGAGTGAGTAGCAGCGGTGCGAGAACGAGTTCCATGGGAGGAATGTAAACGAGGATGTCGTGCATCACAGGCAGGAGCTGGAAGTAAAGTAAGAGCGGCGAGTGCAGCTATCGCAGGTCTACGAACTCGACTTATAAGATCATCCAACGCCATATTAGGTCAGACTATCAGAATAGGTTCTGATTTATAAATATTTCGCAAATTACCACTTTAAAGTACTAAAGTTCTAGAATGATCTTTTTTCCATCCGGAACGCTCAAGAAAACCTCCTGTCCCGCCTTCAATCCCAAGCTTCGAACAACGTCTTGGTTCAAGTACAACCCCAGTCGGCCTTGGGAAAGCGTCGTAATCTTCTGTTTTAATTGCAATGGACTGCTCGAAATAGGGGGAGTCGCTGTGCGACTCATAACCGGTTCTAGTTTAGAATATTCACACGTCCCGCACTGATACCGCACAGCTTCCTCGATGACCAGTTCAACAGGCTTGGCTTCCACATGACAATTAGGGCAGTTTATAGTCATTTTTACTATAATTACCAAGTCACAAAGACTATTTAAACTTTTCGGCCTAAAAGGCAGGAATCCACGAACGGCTTGTAGGCGTGAGCCTTTGAACTGCCGTTCGCTCTGAACCCTCTATTTCCCCTCGACAGATTCCGATTCACAATCTTTATAAACGTAGATTGACCATATTCTAAGATAGGATTCTAAAGAGCCCACCATGACCGAACTCCTCATCCAACAGAAAACATCCACACAGGACCGTATCTTCAGCATCCTATTCGAGCAGGACGACATCACCTGGCAGGACATCATCTATGAATTGATAAATTCCGAACAGATGGATCCTTGGGATATTGACGTTTCTTTGATCGCACATAAGTTCATCGAGGCCATCAAGCAACTGCAAGGCACTGATTTTCGTCTTTCCGGCAAGATCATCCTCGCTTCGGCCATTCTCTTAAAGATCAAGTCCAATCAATTGCTAGAGGAAGACATTGCCGCCTTGGATCAGATGATTTCCGGCGAATCTGACCAAATCAATTTGTACGATGAAGAAAGCACGAGTCCCCGCCCGGACATTCCCGGCCTTATGCCACGAACTCCTCAACCGAGAAAAAGAAAAGTCTCTGTTTATGATCTGATTCAAGCATTGGAGAAAGCCTTGGAAACCGAAGCGAAGCGTAAGCGTTGGGTTTCTGCAGCTCCGGTCATGAAGTTACCTGAGAAATCAATTGACATCAGCGAAGTCATCGAAGACGTTTACGAAAAAGTCTTTTCGCATTACAAGAACAATGGCCACTCCGCCTTAACCTTCAACCAGCTCGTGAATTCCGAAGTCAAGGAAGATAAAATATTCATGTTCCAACCTTTACTGCATCTAGACACGCAAGGCCGAATAGACCTGCAACAGCAAGAACACTTCGGCGAGATTCAGATTCATGTGAGAGAGAATAAGGTCTCCTAAGTCTCAGTTTTTAAGTTGTTTGTCAATGGTTTTTTGA
>CAYOJS010000064.1:4061-8428 GCA_964404345.1 uncultured Methanosarcinales archaeon | reverse complement strand
CCGACGATCGCGGAGGTTGGAGAGCGCGGGGCCAATGATGCGGGCGAAGACGGCGCCGCCGATGAAGGTGAGGGCAGTGAAGATAGCCGCCTTGATGCCCTCTTCGATGTACATCGCCGCGGTTGCGCTGAGGGCCATGAGGCTGATGAGCGCGATCATCAGGGTGGGGAAACCCTCCCAGGTGTGGGTCCACTTCACGTCGCGCCCGAACATCACTGCGAAGATGAGGAGGAGGGTGGTAAAGATACCGGCGATGATGAGGTAGGTGGCAGGATCGGTAGCGAGTTGCGTGATCATGTCTTCCTCCGTGGATTTGGTAGTTGATTTAGTGGCGGTGTCGGATGAAAATGACACAGCCAATGACGAGAATGATGGCGAAAAGGCCAGCATAGAGGGAAGCTCGATTGGTCTTCGTTGCTTCCTCAGGAGTCATGTTTCGGATCTCGCTGTACCGGATGCCCCTCCTTGCGTCGTGGAGTTTCGTGACGATCGCTGCCCGGTTGTTCATGAAGAAACCGAGGCAGTCGTCGGCGAGGGCGTACGCGGCTTCGAAGGTGTCAGGATTGGGAGACCGTACGAGCGATGCAGTCTCTTTCTCGTTGTCATTGAGGGAGAGGAGTCTTCCCTCTTCGTCGATGGTGATGGTGACTGCGTAGTTCGGTACGGTCACGAGGAGGTGGATCTCGAACGGGGATGAGTCCTTCGCTTCGTATAGGGTGAGGCTGAAGGGGGTCATGGTGTTGTCCACCACTTCTGCACGGTAGATGTTGTACTCGCTGCCGTCGTTCGATGCGGTGCACTGCTCCTTGATCTTGGAGGGGACGAGTTCCATGTTGTACGCGAGGGTGGGTGGTGCAACTTGTGTCGGCATCGATTCGTGCTGTGCGTGTGCCGTACCGGTGAGTCCGAGTCCGATGAGTGCCGCCACGGCGACTTCCGAGGTTCGTGACTGGAGGCGGTCTGCGAGGACAATGCCAGTTCCGAAGCATACAGCGGCGATGGCGAGGAGTCCGCCGGTGGGCCAGATGTACTGGGCCAGCCAGAAGCTCGTGCCGGTGAGGATGGTGCCGAGGACCCAGAGTTGCTTGTTGCCGGTCGCCCATCCGAAGTAGAAGAAGGTGCCGAGGATGGCCGTGACGAGTCCGACGTGCGGTGCGATGATGCAGCCAGCGAGGATCATGGCGAGGGTGAGAGTGTAGAAGCCGGCGCGTCGGCTGGCGAAGAGGAAGATGACCACGCTGAAGAGAGCGGTGATGATGCCGAGGACACCCATGATGGCGCTGTAGTGGTTGTAGTGGATGGGGTCGATGAGGTTGAAGACGGCTCCGCGCGTGGCGAGGAGTCCGATGAAGATGAGGGTTGCGACGATGAAGCGGTACGTGTCGCGGTGGGGATTCGGTCGGGAGAGGGTCGTGACCATGATACGGTTGTCTCCTTGACTCTGGGTTGACGTTCTTCCCGTTCGAGTCCTGAAACGGGTGTCGTATGGGTTGTCTGATGCTTGGGGTGGTACGTCATTGTCACCGAGCTGCTCTTCGGGCGGTCGGTGATCGGTGAAGCGGGGTGCGCGGCTGGCGAGGAGGTACACGACTCCTACGCAGATGAGATCGACAGCGAGGATCACGACGCCCCAGATTCCTGTGTAGTTCAGGAAGAGCTTGAGGCCTTCGTAGATCCAAACGAGTAGGAGGATCGTGGCAGCGAGGTATTCGAATGTTCGGGTGCGCTCGGTGTTGGTCATGGTATCCCTCCAGCGGTTAATTGCGGTGGGAGTGCACTACTTTTTCAGAGTATGCTTGCGCCGCCTCTTTGCAGGTTTCCTCCTTTTTTTGTAGAGGCGGCGCACGATGGAGCCTCCATTTGGTTGAATTACGCAGGGGGTGTGTTGAAGAATCCATGCGGGAGGACTTCCGCTTCGTTTTTTGTGCGGATGCGCATCCAGTTGCTCCTGAAGGACTTGGCCTGTTCGGGGGGGACGGTGTAGTAGATCAAGGGGATCTGGGTCGCGGCGAGGAGGGCCCTCCGGAGGTTCTTGTTCTCGGCGTGATCCGTGGGGAGGATGACGGCTTCGGCACCAGTGAGGGTAACAGCCGCTGCGATGATCTTGGCCAGCAACTCGAGGTCGTGGAATCCGAACTGGAGTCCTTTGACTTCCGTCGTCCGCTTGAGCCCGAGGTACTCCTGTCCGGCGTTGAGCTGGTCGAAGGACACTACTTCTCCGAGAGGGAAGACGGCGAGGAGGTTGAGATTCTTTATGTTCATGGTGCTTGAATCCTTTCCGGAATGTATCCCGCCCAACAGGAGCTCCGGTCCGACTCGTATTGGGTTGATGGGTGGTGTGAATCGCTCTCTTTGCGTTATATTAGTGGGAGCGCATTTTTCAGACAGGAAAGCCAACGCTTCGTCTCACAATCGTTGTTTGAATTGTGAAATCAAGTGTGGGTTTTCCGTTGGGTAGTATAGAGGTAGTATAGAATTCAGTATTCAATCTAGTTCAGTGTTCAGGTTCTTCCAAGCCTCTCTCTTTTATTTAGAGTTTCTTTTTTTCTTGTCCTTTTTCAGGTTTCAAGTGAGAGGTCTATTAGTGTTGCGCTTTTGTTGATGGGGGTATCTTTTTCAGATATCTTGTAGTTGCGCAGTTGTTGTTTTTTGTTGGGGTTTTGATAAGAGTCTAGGTACGCGCGTACGGTTTATAAAGTTTTCCCTATAGAGTAGTAAAATAGAGCATAGAACAATCCTGATCGTCGATACTAAGCTTGAAAACAGGCCTCTTTAAGTAGCTTTTCCTTCAGTAAGCATAGATTCCAATCGGTTGGGCAGATATAAGATTTAGCAAGAAGGGGGTAAGATCTAAGAAGGCTTGAATATCCGAATGGCTTCTAATATACTTGAGTGTCATTCGTCTGAACGAGCTTGGAAGCATTTAGCATTGTAAAGAGGTAGGTGAAAGCAAGATATACTCACCATCCTTTTCAAGCCGTCTGAACGCTGAATTAAGGGGTTTTAGGCACCCTTAACTTTTTCAGCAACTCATTTGTGGACATGACTTTTACTTCCTTCTGAGATTTTAGTTTTTTGTCATTGGACCAGATAGGGCAATGCAGCTTAAGAGCCACTGCAAAATATTCCGTGTCTTTCTCATCTGGGCTTGCTGCGCTGGCTTTTTTAATGAAATGCTGAAATTCTTCAAAGGGTAAGAGGCGGATTCGTGATGTCATAGTGGCTATGGCAAGATCCAGATCTGCCGTGGAGAGTTTGGATTTGATTAAGATTTCTTCTCTATACTTTTCCAGTTCAGTCAGCAAAAATTCCGGTGCAAACAAGCAAATATCATCGGAAAATAGTAAGTCATGAGTGTCTGCCTTGCTGATGAGTGCAGAGAAAAGCACATTAGCATCAATGACAAGATCCATTCAGTACGCTCCTGGATGTTCCTTTTTGTAGCGTTCATGCAGGGAGGCATTGATTTTTCTTCCTAGTTCCAAGGCATCCTTATCGGTGAGTTTGGATTTGGCTGCGATGGCTTTGAGGATTTTTAGCTGGGAAACTTTTTCTCGTATGGCTTCGCGGGCTACGGCAGACCAGTTGATGTCCTTAGATTCTTCCATTTCTTGTTTTAGGTCTTCAGGTACGGATAAGGTTACAGTTGGCATTTTTCACCTCAAATAGTTAAAACTGTGTAAACTGTATAAATATATAAATGTTGCGTTTTTAGTGGGTAGCCCTTTCGTTAGTTTACCAGAACAAGATTTATATATTCCGAATATATTCTTATATATATGGTTCAAGCTATGATCGATATTGATGAACGTGCCAACCGTGTCTTAAACATGGTAAAGGCTAAATACGGCCTTAAGGATAAATCGCAGGCCATCAACCTCGTCGTGAATGAATACGAAGAAAGCTGTCTTGAGCCTGAATTACGCCCAGAATTCATAGAGAAGATCCAAAAAATGCAGAAAAAGAGGGATTTCAAGACGTATACAAGCATAGATGATTTAAGGAAGGACATTGAGCATGCGTAAGTTCTCGATTGAGAGGCCATTAAGTAAGATTCTAGAGAAGTTGCATAAACGAAATCCTGTTACTTACGAGGCCATTCTTGACAAAATACAGGAAATTGTAAACAGTAAAGAGGTAACTCGTTATAAGAATTTAAGAAGTCCCATGCAGGAATTCAAGCGAATACATGTAAATGGCCCCTTTGTGGTTATCTTCACATACTTGCCGAAAGAGGATAAAATAGAATTTTACGACTTCGATCATCACGACAATATTCTATAAGAAGCATAAATAGCAGCCTTTTCCAGCCCTCTGAACGTTGAATTCAAGGGTTTCCGGGCTTATATCTTTATTCAGAAGGGGGT
>CAYOJS010000064.1:2046-4051 GCA_964404345.1 uncultured Methanosarcinales archaeon | reverse complement strand
TTCGGGTCGTTTGGGTCTTAGTTTTTCGGTGAATTGTTGCCAAATATCTTGGGAGGGGTTCAATAAAAACACGGTCTGCGTCTCATTGGTGCCGTTGGTTTGTTTTTGTTCAGCACTCACCCCGTTGAGGAGGTTGTTGAAGTCTACGCTGTAGCCTGTGTATTCAATCGTAATAAGTTGGTCAAACGCTTTCGTCTCATTGGTGCTTTTGTTTTGGTTGAAGAAGGTCTCGGTGATGCCTTGGATGTGTTGGGGGTTCAAGCTAGACAGGTAGAGTTGTTTGAAGTCCATGAGTTCAAAGGGTGTTTGAGCAGTCTGCAAGATCGCTCGGAACAAGTCTTTGATGAAGCTACTGATCGTAAAGATAACACTGGTTTCAAATCCAGGAACTGATTTTGCGCTTAGGATGAGTATGCGTAGTCCTCCTTGGTGGTAGGCATGTAATAAGTCATTGTTGTCTCGGTCTTTGAGGGTTATGCATTCGTTGAGGTTGTCGTTTGCGTTGCAGTTTTGTCCTAGGTTTTGTACTTCAGTACTATTCCCATCAATATTGTCGTAGCTGAAGAGGTGGCTTTGTTTGATGGCGTCGAATAGGGCGGTTCGGTTTCCGTTGTAGGTGGTGCCGAGTATGATGTGGTTGTCGAAGGTTAAGACGCAATAGTTGTTGGTGTTGCCGGGGTTTTGTATGTTGTTTAATGCAATAGCGGTTTTGTCGCAGAATAGGGTGTAGTCTTTGGTGTCGGTTTCTACGCGTGTTTTGTCGAGTAGGATTTGTGCTAGTATTCTTGTTCTTGTGGTCCAGGTTCCGTTTTCGCAGTAGTTGTCGTTGATGTATTGTTGGTCGTTGATGCATTGGGGTGCGCAGTTTTCTTCTGTGCAGCCGTTTTGGGTTTCGTTGCCTTCTAGGTCGTGGAGGCATTGGGGGGTTTCGGGGCAGTATCCGTTTTCGCTTCCATCAGGGGTGTACTTAAGCAAGGCAGATTTCCATTGTCCTTTGATGCATCTAAATGCTTCTCCGTTTTTTAGGACAGTGTTGGGGTCGGGTGCTTCTCCGGGTTTGTCGCTTTGGTCATCTATGCACCCATAGCCATCCCAGCATTGGGTGTTTCCGCAGCATTCTTGTTCGGTGAAGAGGATTTGTGAAACGATCTCACTGGAATTGGTGGTTTCATTCGTCTCATTTTTGGTGAGGTAGTAGGGTTTGGTGGAGGTGGCGGGTACGAGTGTTTCGTTGGTGTTGTTGATGCTAGGGACAAGTTGTTCGCTTATGAGGGTGTTTTCGGGTGTCCAGGCGATTTGTTTGAGTGTGTCTCTGGTTGTGCCGTTTCTGTCGAGCCATTGTTCGGTGTAGCTGCAGTAGAGTGCTGTGATGTCTTCGGGTGGTCCTGTTTTGCTGCAGTAGGGTTGTTCTTGGATGAGTACAGGCCCCTTGCCTTCGCTGGGGTCGTGGTATCCTCCGCCGTAGATGCTATTGCCATGGGCCCAGTTGGGGGTGTCTTTGATGTCGATGAGGAAGTCGTTTTCTTGGTTGTAGGGTCCTGCTAACTGGCAGCCTACAATGGTTCCGTTGTAGATGTAGCCTCCTTTTTCTGTTTTGGGTTTGAGGTCGGCAATAGCTCGATTTTCTTGGATGAAGGATTCAGCCATGTGCAGGGTTGGGACGAATACAGGGGGGGTGGTTTCGCCAGTGAATACCATGCGGTCTTTTTCGATGTGGACGGTGTTTTGTAGGTATTGTCCGTTGGGTTGGTAGTTGATGAAGCAGGCGCCGATGCTTCCAGGGTCGTTGTAGAATTCTCCATCCCAAGGTATGAAGGGTTCGTCGTCGTCTAGTTCTCCGCAGCAGTGGGTGCCGGTCCAGGTGAGGTGGGGTGCGTCTTCAGCAGGTCTTTTCACGTTGAACCACCAGTTGGGTTCGGGTTCGGAGGCGCTTCCGTCTTTGGGTTTGAGGACCTTGAATTGTTCGCAGTCTTCAGGTTTGTTGTCGAGGTCTTTGTTGAATTGG
>CAYOJS010000064.1:0-2036 GCA_964404345.1 uncultured Methanosarcinales archaeon | reverse complement strand
GTGTATCCGCAGAAGAAGTGGGCGAGTTCGTAAACGTTGAAATCAATGCCGCCTCCGAAGCTACTGTCTTCGTCGTTGTCAGTCTCTCCACAGTAGACGACGCGGTGCATGCCCATGCCTTTTCCAGTCGCTTCATCAGTGCAGGGATAGTCTCCTAGCTTATTCATGCCTCCAAAGTAACCATTGGGGATGAGGTCATCTTCATGACCGGGGTTGTTGCCATGGTTAAAGAAGCAGTTGACGCGGCGGTGGCCAGTGCAGCCGAGTTTGAGTGGGGCCCATCCCCATTTGTTTTTTTCTTTGTTGACTTCCCATTCTGCTTGTGCGCATACAGGTCTGAATACTTCTTCTTGTCCTTGTGCCATTCCTTCTTCGGTGCTCATCCATTTTGGGCTTCCGCCCGGGCTTTGGCTGAGGCACCATTGAGTATTTTCATGTATAAGGTCGGTGCAGTCTCCTGCGGCGATGCCGTGCCAGTGGTTCATGCCAGTATCGTCGTCTCCGCAGCACGGGCCTGACATGATTTTTCCGCACGTCTTTTCTCCGCCGAATTCGCCTCCGCTGTTGAGCATGGCGCCCAATCCGGTTTCTACGCATTGGCCGAATTTAGGGTCTTCAAACAGTTTCACACCTTCATCAAAGGGTTCTGCGCCTTCGAGCCAGGCTCCGGCAGGGTCTACGCGTGTGCAGATGTCTGAGCATTCGTCTCCGTCTAGGCAGCAGTTGGCTTTTTGGTTGAGGACACTGTCTACACTAATGTACATCGCTTCTTCTCCTGTAACATAGATTCCAGGATAGGGTGTCCCGTCGGGTCGGAGGAATCTTAGGAAGAAGGGGTCTACGGTTCCATCAGGGGTTTGGGCGAAGGGCATTGCTTTTACAGATTCATAGCTTGGGAATAAGGGGCTTTCAGGGAAAGGTACAGTCAGGGCAGGGTCTTTTTTGACCCATAGGCCTGGTCCTCCGTCTACGGCGAATCCTCCTCCTTCTCCAATAGGATAGCCGGGGGGTGGTTCAGTCATGCTGGTGGCAGCGTCTGTGCTTTCGCACATGGCTTTGCATTGGTCAGGTGTTCGGCAGGCGCATACAAAGCTGTATTTGACACAGAAGGTTTGGCTTAAGGATTTACCTTCTCCTGAGTTCGAGTATTCTCCGCGTTTTTGATAGCCTTCGGGGCATTTAGGGGGTGTTCCGCAGTCCGTACAGGTGAGTAATTGGAAGTCTTGTACAAGTGGAAGTGTTAATTCGGCTGGGAAGGGAGTATTGGAATTTAGGCTGAGGGCTCCAGCGCCAGAGGGAGTTCCTCCGCCACCGCTTCCTCCTCCTCCAGATCCGCCACCGCCTCCTCCATCCCCTCCTCCAGGGTCAGGTTCCAGTAATCTTCCAGTGATTCGATCAATAGCAATGACACTTCCAGTGGGTCCTCCGGCAGCAGCTTCAGCTGCAGGCACGCCTTCTAAATCAGGGAATTTGCCGGGTTTGGTGCATAGTGTTCCAGCTCCACGGAGGTCGTCAAAGTCACTGCCTCTTCTTTTCTGTGCTAAGCTGAATATGCCTTTTTTTTCGTATCCTGCAGGGCATCCAGGGGGGGTGTCTGAGTCTTCCGAATAGACCATCATGGCATCTGTATAGGGTGCTTTGTCAAGGGCGGCTTTCCAGGGTTCGAGAGATGTGTGGCAGGTATTCCAGGAGTGGCGTATCCAGCTATCTGTTCCCCAACTTACTTCAGAGTAGAGTTTGAATCCAAATCCTCCGCCTGTTTTCATGCCTCCAGGACAAGCCGGTACAGTCGATTTTTGGTCATCTACGAGTTTGGAATCGACAATGCATTTCGCTTCTTCAACGGCAGTAGGGGTTTGGACATTATTGGCATCCCATCTTAAGTCACCGCAGGAGGTTAGGAAGAGGCATAAAAGGATAAGAAGTACAGTTGAAACAGTTTTAAAAGTTTTAATATGCGTATTCATCATACCCCTTTTTGTAATATTGTCATCTTTTGGGTGTAGCGTTTATATAATTTTCTACCATTTTCCTTT
>CAYOJS010000063.1:0-8436 GCA_964404345.1 uncultured Methanosarcinales archaeon | reverse complement strand
ACCAAAAAAACTTCTAAACACAAAAAAACAAGAGTTATTCAAACCTCTCTATAATCCCAAGCGGCTTCACCTGAATAAAATTTTCCGTTAACACTATTATACAATTTTCTTATCGTATTTTGTATGCGTTTAGCTTGCCCTCTATTCGGATAATAAAACATCACTCTTACTGGTGTAAAGCCATGTTTTTTTATTGCTTTAAGTCTTGTATGCTCTTTGCTTATATGATCCCCATCCGTCGTAGCATCTTTCCATTTAATCTCAAATGCTGTCTTCTTTATTAAACAATCAATCTCAAAAGTCTTTGGCCTAGTCCCTAGAGTGTTTTTTATCTTAATCTTCTTCTTTGCCTTAGGATGTTTAAATTGAAAACATAGTATCGCTGCGTCCTCTAAGAATGATCCTGCATATTTATATAAAAATCGCCCTTTGTTTTGATACAAATCAATCAAGTCTCCTTCTTTTTCCGATATTCCAAGCACTTTGTAAATTAGCTGATGAGATAAGTCATCAGCTTTCATTTCGTCAATCCTTTCTCTCACTTTTAAACTCAGAGTAGTTCTATATTTTAAAGCCAAATCTTTAATTTCCTGCTTTAACTCATCTTGTCTTTTAAGCATAAAACGAGAGATTAAACTGCACTTTTAAATCTATTTATAAATCAACCCAAACGCACCAATTTAACGCTTAGAGGCGAAATCAAACGACAACGCACCACAACCTCGTTCCGGCTTTGTCCGAGAAGTGCCTTGTGTCCGAAAAGTAGATGCTTTGACCGAAAAGTATATCCCTCAAACGAGGGGAGGTAAACGAAAATGAAAGATGTGTTAACTGTGGAAGATGTTTTTGATGGAAGATATTTAACGATAACTTTAAATACTTTAGGGGGTATTAAAATAAGATTGAATCAAAGGCATAGCGATAAATTAGGGCATTTTTATATACGCTTTCTTGACTTAATAATATCTCCAGAAATTGTTAAAAATAAATGTGAAATAGAACAATTGAATAAAAATATTGATGTTTTAAGGGAAAAGGCTAGAAAAGATCAGATAGCTGTATCAAAGCGTATGGTTAAAGATAAGAAAACAGGCCATCAGGAACATCCAATTGATAGACAAGAAATGGACGCTCTCAATTATTTTGGGGGTAAAATCCACTTATTACAAGATATGGTGAAATTAACATTAGAAAAATGTGGTGATGCAGAAAAATATTACAAAGAGATTAATAAACAAAAAAAAGATCAAGAAAGAGCATTAAAGAAATCAAAAGCAAATAAAGATGATGTCGGATATACAGGTTGACTTTTTTATTGTTTTTCGTTGATGTATTCGTCTATTGCTTGGTGGGGGTTCTTTAAAGAATAGACGCTCTTTCGGCTGTCTTTTGGATCTAGTGTTATTCTAAGCCATCCTGTCGTTTTTAGTTTGGAGTATATGATGCTTGGATTTGTGAAGTTGCCGACTATTTTTTTGGCTTCTGTATTGGAAAAGGGTTTTTCTTTGAATTTTGTCCAGAGTTTGGCGTAGTTTTCCATAACCCATTTTGGGGGTAATTCAGCCATAAAACAATAAACGGATAGCTTATTATATAAACTTATTGATTATCTAATATATATCTTCTAGCACAACAATATTTATATATTAAATATACTTATTAGATATATAATAAACAATAAGGTGATTAAAAATGGAAGAAACCAACCCCAGAAAACTTAAAGGCGTACAAATCGCCCAAACCAGCAGAATCCAACAAAACGACAAAGGAGAATGGAAAGTACCCTCCCAATCAGGACAAGGCTACTACATCGTCATTTCTAATGGTTTCGAGGCTAAATGCTCCTGCCCCGACTACGAAACACGACACACTAAGTGCAAGCACGTTTGGGCGGTAGAATTGATCGTTACGAAAGAGATCGACCAATACGGCAACATTACGATAACCAAAACCGTCAGAAAGACATACCCACAAGACTGGAAGAACTACAACTTAGCACAAGAAAAGGAAAAGGAGCTTTTTATGAAGTTCCTCGCCGACCTTACCAGCAAGATAAGCCAGCCAGCCTACACCTTCGGACGACCAAGCAATACCCTAGCCGACAGCATCTATTCTATGGTATTCAAGGTTTACAGCACATTCTCAGGACGACGCTTTAAAACAGATATGCAACTCGCCAAAGAAAAAGGCTACGCTGAAAAAGCAATACCTCGAAGCAGTATGTTCGACTACTTCGCCAAAAAAGAACTAACGCCTATCCTTGCCGACATGGTAACTCTAACCTCACTGCCCTTGAGAACGGTTGAGAAAGACTTTAGCCTCGATTCGACAGGCTTCGGAACGGGCGTATTCCAACGATGGTACAGCTTCAAACACGGCAAAGAAATCAGCAGTCAAAGATGGGTCAAATGCCACTTCATGAACGGCACTAAAACAAACATCATAACATCCGTTAAGATTACGTCTGAGTTTGACAACGACTATCCAGAACTCAAAGCCCTCGTCAATAAAACAAGTGAAAACTTTGACATGGACGAAATAAGTGCTGATAAAGCTTACCTCGGAAAGGACAACTTAGAACACATCGAAGCTAAAGGAGCAAAAGCCTTCATACCATTCAAAACCAATTCACAGCCCTCGGGGAATGGTATGACATGGAAACGATTATACCACTATTTCATGCTGAACAACGACGAGTTTTTAGAAAGCTATCATAAAAGAAGTAACGCAGAAAGCACAGTACACATGATAAAAAGCAAATTCGGCGATAGCGTTAGGAGTAAAGACTGGACGGCACAAATAAACGAAGTCCTATGCAAAGTAATCTGCCACAACATCTGCTGCGTAATCATGGAAATGCACACCTTAGGCATAAACCCTGACTTCAACGGCCTAAGCACCTGAATATTTAAAAAGTACGCTCTTATCTCCTCTTAAAATGAGATGGACTGCAATAAGTGGTAGTTGGAGAAAAACGAGTGATGAAGTTCGTAAAGACGTAGAAGAAGTAGTGAGGGGAATCTTAGAGGAAGGTGGAGGAATCGTCACAGGGGGAGCACTTGGCGTGGACTATATAGCCACGCAAGTAGTTCTGGAAAAAGGAGATGCCAGAAAACAACTCAGAATCTATCTCCCAATCACACTACAGGATTTCTGTGCACACTACCGAAAGAGAGCTAAGGAAGGAGTCATATCAGAAGCACAAGCCGGAGAGATAACAACACAGCTAGAACAAGTACATAAATTAGCACCAAACGCCATTATCGACGAAACACCATATACAGAAGCGAACATTGAGAGCTACTACGCAAGAAACACGAGCATCATAAGAGATTGTGATACCCTCTATGCCTTCAGAGTGAACAACAGCCAAGGTACACAAGACGCCATAGACAAAGCCCGACAATTAGAAAAAGAAGTCATCGTAAAGAACTACACTATCCAATAAACAAGAATACCCATCCGAAAAGTACGCTCTCTGTCCGAAAAGTCATACTTTTAAGACACTATTCGGACAAAGCCCCTCGTTCCGCAACCTTTAAATACAACCCACGTTTCCTGTTGACGTAAGGTCAACAAATCAAGGCCAATTTAACCATAGCAATCTATATAAAACGATTCGAAACCCAGGTGATAGCATGAGAGTAATCCCATTAAAAGAGCGCATCTTAGTGAAGCCTAAGGCACTCGAAGAGAAAACAGCCGGAGGCATTTTCTTAATTGAAAGTGCCCAGGAAAAGACCAATGAAGGTGAAGTCATTGAAGTAGGTGAAAACAGTCCTGTAAAGAAAGGCGACAAAGTCTTGTTCGAGACCTTTGCAGGCACAGAAATCAAGATCAATGGGGTAAAGCACATCATTCTCAATGTGAAAGATATCATAGCAAAGATAGAACAATAGGTGAAGGATATGGCAAAACAAATCATTTTTGACGAAGCTGCAAGACAGCACATCATGCGGGGCATCAATAAATTAGTAGACACAGTCAAAGTCACCCTCGGCCCGCGAGGCCGTACAGTCGTCTTAGACAGAGGGTTTGGCAGTCCTACGATCATCAACGATGGCGTTACCATCGCAAAAGAAATTGATCTGGAGAACCCATTTGAAAACATGGGTGCTCAATTGGTCAAAGAAGTCGCTAGCAAAACGCAGGACGTAGCAGGCGATGGTACTACAACCGCAACCGTTCTCACACAGGCCATGTGTCGTGAGGGCTTGAAAAACATCACCGCCGGCGCTAATCCAGTAGATGTAAAAAAGGGCATGGAGAAAGCAGTCCAAAAGGTAGTTGAATTCATCAAGAGCAAGAGTCAAGAAGTCAAGACAAAGGAAAAGATTGCTCAAGTCGCTACCATCTCGGCAAACAACGATGAAGAGGTTGGTAAATTAATTGCAGACGCCATGGAAAAAGTGGGTCATGGCGGGGTCATCACCGTTGAAGAAGCGAGGGCCATGGAAACCTCTCTTGAAGTGGTGGAAGGCATGCAGTTCGATCGCGGTTATCTTTCACCGTACATGGTGACAGATCCGGAAAAGATGGAAGCGGTTTTGGAAGACGCATACCTATTGATTTTCGATAAAAAGATCGCAGGAATGAAGGATCTTATTCCTGTCTTAGAAGCAGCAGCGAGAGAGCATAAACCTTTGTTAATCGTCTGTGAAGATCTAGAAGGAGAAGCCTTGGCTACCATTGTCCTTAACCTATTGCGAGGCACGATCAAAGTCGTCGCCGTCAAAGCGCCGGGTTTTGGTGACGAGCAAAAGGAGATACTAGAAGACCTTGCCGTTCTCACCGGTGGTAAAGTCATCAGCGAGGATAAGGGCATGAAGCTGGAAACCACGAAGCCAACCGATCTCGGTCGTGCAAAAAGAATCAAGATAGACAAGGAAAAAACAGTCATCGTTGAAGGTGCAGGGGATAAAGTCAAGATCAAGACCCGAATCGCTCAAATCGAAAACCTGATCAAATCCTCTGATTCTGACTCAGAAAAGGAAGACTTACAGAAGCGCCTCGCTAAGTTAAGCGGGGGTGTTGCCGTCATCAATGTCGGTGCTGCTACAGAAACAGAGATGAAAGAGAAAAAGTCAAGAGTCGATGACGCGTTGCATGCAACCCGTGCTGCCGTCGAGGAAGGCGTCGTGCCGGGTGGAGGAGTCACCTTGCTAAGGGCCATTGCTGAATTAGAAAAATTCAAGTTGGAAGGCGAGGAGCAAATCGGCGTAGAGATTGTAAAGAAAGCAATTGAGGAGCCCATCCGACAAATCGTGAAGAATGCTGGAAAAGACGGTTCCGTCATTGTCAACAAGCTCTTGCAGGAAAAAGACTTAAACATTGGTTACAACGCAAAAACGCATACATTTGAAGACATGTTCAAGGCAGGCGTCTTGGATCCCACAAAGGTAGTGCGAAGCGCCTTGCAGAACGCCGCAAGCATTTCTGCCATGATCTTAACGACCGAGGCCATGGTCACGGACTTGAAAGATCCAAAGAAGAGCAAGGACGATGACATGTCCAGTATGGGTGGCATGTCAGGCATGGGCGGAATGGGCCCTGTGATGATGTAAAGGTAAAGAGCATAACCAAATTTTTCGGGAGAAAAACCTGCTCTGAACTTATTTACTGTCATTTTTTTTATTCGATCGCCACCCTAACATCTCAAAAATCCATTCTCCATCTTTCATTTTATCGAGTTGGTCTTTGGCTTTTTGCTGACTTTTAATTTCTTCAGTTTCTCAATCAGCTCTTCCATGGTTTCCCACTCAATAACTTGGTGGGCAATCTCATGCAGAAATGTGGTTCGGACTCCTTTTTTTACAGCAAGAATAAATCGCTTCTTCTTCGCTAGGGCATAGCCAATTTCCAGTAGCATGCCTTCACTTTTCTCAGCCCCTTTGATGTATGCCAGAAGAGTGTCGGATTTGTCAAGTTCGTGTAGAGCGTGTTCAAGTATCTGCTGATGAGTATAGTTGTTCTTTAAGAAGTGTTTTTGATCATCAAGGCAACAGTAGCAGGTGTGTCCTGCCTTTTCAATAGCTGGGCATAGTTGATGCAGGGTTTTTCGCAATTCGTCGTGGTCTTCTCGGGTGTACCTATAAGCCAGGTAGATTTTCATCTTAGTATACTTTCATCAACTTCCTCAATAACATGCTCAATCCAATGCTAAAGATAATATAGGTTCCAATCCAGCCAGGATGCCAGCCGAAAATGCTTAAGTCACCAAAGGGTTGGAGTTCAGCGTTATGGAGGATGATTTTTTGGATGGGCCCGTTATTAATGACTCCAATAGGGTTTTCGTATTTTCGTTCGCTGCTGATTAGAATTCTTCGTTCAGCGGTATTGCCTTCCTGAGTTACCATAAGTTTGTAGTCTCCTTCACTGCCTTGCAGAGTCCAGGTAGCTTGTTCATTTTGGATGGTTTGTTTCACTTCGGAAATCGCCAGTTCAGGGATGCTCTCCAAAGAGATCTCTTTTCCTTCCAATCCTTGCGTATAAACAGTTACATTAAAGGGGGTGCCTGGATGAATGGGTTCATAGGCATAGTGTGCACTGAGCCAGCCGAAGATAACCAGCAAGGGCAGCATCGTGTACAGCATCGGTTTAAAGCTGTGTTTCATGTATTCCATGTTGACGGCCATGGCTTGTTGTTGGACTTCCATGGCTTTCTTGGGGTTTCCTTTCAATTCCTTCAACTGCTTCTGATGCATCTTGGTTTCGTCTTTGAGGCGTTTCATCTCGGGTTGATTGGTTGTATATTTGTAGATCACAGTCGTAAGCAAGGTCAGAATGAAGCTGATAATGAGAATGCTCAGCCAGGCAGGTAAGGGTAACACCCAGCCAAAGACAGGGTTGAGAAGGCTTTCAAGAACCATCGTTTAGGGTTCTAGAGTGGCTTTATAAATTTTGTTAAGACTTAGTTACCAAATCTCCGACACGAACAGCGTATCTTTCAACCAGTCCAGCACCGATTTCCAATGCATACTGTGCAGGTTCTTTGCTTCTATATATTGGACAGGGTTCTTGTAAACACCGATCCATGGTTTGTATATCAACAATTTTCCAGTTCTTGTCAATAAAGAGGATGTCCAGCGGAATCAGGGTGTCTTTCATCCAGAACGTCAAGGTTTTTTCTTCATCAAAGACAAAGAGCATGCCTTTATCTTCATCTAGATAAGTGCGATGACTCAATCCTCGGTGTCGTTCAGTAAGAGTCTGTGCAAGTTCAACCGTAAGAGTTAATTTTTTATCAGAGGTCTGAATATGAAGAGTAGATTGGGAAGGAAAATGCATCGAGCAGCAGCTAAGTAAAAAAAGGATCAAAATCAAGAAAGTGCGCATGAAGGGTGAAATGAAAAGTTATTTAAATGATTATGGGCTTCCATTTCTTATGAAAAAAGCCTTAGGAGTCTTAATTCTATTGCTTTTGCTGGTTTCTATTGTTTCTGCAGCGGGCTATTTTAATTATGTGAAGCGTTGGAAGGCCCAGCGTCCAAATCATTTTGCAGCGGCAGGGGGATACACAGGTTCGATTAAGATGGGCAATCAAGTGATGTGTGGTATGGAGGGGCAGTATTGTTGCAAGCTCCAGTCTGGCCGTTTAGGCTGCTTAAAGGTGCCGAATCACATCGTGGATTGCATGCCAGATGGTATGTGCCATCGAATTAAGTAGATTCATCTCGAAACACGTATTTTAACGGTTTCTTTTTCTCCTGCTTTTCGTAACTGCTCTAATATAATAGCGTCGTATACTTCAGCATATTTCCGTACGATAGGATTTTTCAGGTTGAGCTGATAAAGCTTGGCTCTGCCAATGGTTCGGGTATGTTCAACGATTTCTTGGTTTACAAGGCGGGGAAATATGCGATGGAGGGTAGTCCAGCTTACATTGGCTTTTCGGCTTAGTTCACTCAGACTGTATCCAAAGCCTCTCCAAGTGAGGAGTAGGTCGATGATACGATTGGAGGGGGTGTTTCCTACAAAATCTAAAAAGGCGTTTTGTTCCATTTGAATGGAGAAATACGTTCTATTATTTAAATCTTTCTTTCGGTATATTAATGTACTATTTATGGAATAAACTGTTTTATAGTTCTTGGTTTTTCTTTATTGTATGGATGAGGTAAGGGTCTTAAAATCTGCGATCTTAACGGAATTAATCAGAAGACAGAAATTCGGAGGTGCTCACACTCCTTTAGAAAATATAACGCGGAATGCACCTGTAAGCTTTTTACAAAACAAAGAAGGTCAGAAAAGGATTCATAAGGTTCTAAAGGAATTAGTCAACGACGGCTGGGTGATGGTTTTGAAAAAAAGAACAGGCAAAGGCTCTGATCTGCATATCTCGATTAATCCAAGAAGGATAAGAGAAATCAGTGAATATCTAGCTGGCCGCTTTGGGAAAGCTTTATAAATCCCATTTTTATCCTTCGTCGTATGAAAGGA
>CAYOJS010000062.1:1785-8445 GCA_964404345.1 uncultured Methanosarcinales archaeon | reverse complement strand
AACAATCTAAAAATTATCCTTAAATGATCACCGGTGGTGGGCGCTCGGAATTGACTGGCATGAACATTATTACTGGAGAACCTGGTCCAGTTCTAGGCTTTGTGCTCTATGGAATGTGCCGAGTGAGTCAAGGCTTTTACGCCCTTCTAGGTCAATCTGACACTCTTACTCCAAATGAAATCGCCCTTTCTCTAGCTGTTCGTAAATGCCAGCCTTGGGGTGGATGGAAACCTGAATATGCTCAGCCTCCTGCTCGTGAAATCGATGTGAGTGATCTAGCTCTTCCTCCTTCGGATTTAGAAGAAACGTTATCTCATTAGCCTTCTTAACTTTGATATGAGATGTGCAGGGAGTAAGTTTAAATATATCTTATCTATACTTGATTCATGCCTGATGATGAAAATGACAATAATGGTGCTGATGACCCTGGAGATTTAGAAGGACGCACTTATGATACTAGTGAACTTGATTGTATGTCCTTTGGATGTGGATCCTCATATATGCGCCGAAGTGCAGTTGAGCGTGTACAAGCAGCTGTGCAGGCAAGAGCCGATCTAGAAAGTGAGAGGGCAATTCCTGATTATAAAGTAAATTAACCCTACAGAACATTCTTAAATCCATTAACATTTGAATCTTTCCATGTCTCTAACCTTGCGCGCCTATCAAGAACTCTTTCCAGGGAAAGAGCCTGAACGACACTTTTCTGTCTACTATACAGATCGGTTCAAGGCGTTTAATGCCAATGTTCGCTATACTCGAGAACGGATGGAGTTTCGATTGAGTAGGAAATGGAAGACGGTATCGGAAGAAATCCAGATCGGTTTGCTGCAAAACCTGATGTGTAAGATCTACAAAGTAAAGAAAAAAACCATGAATATGGAGCTCTATGAGAGGTACCTCAAAAACCTCTCGGAATACAGCCCTGTAACAAAGACCGATCCGACCCTGGAAGTTAGCTTTCAGCGCCTCAATGACCACTACTTTAAGGGCTTGCTGAATCAACCTAATTTAGTGTGGGGGAATGCCTCCTTTCGGAAACTAGGCCACTATGAGTATGCGACGGATACGATCTGCTTGTCTACGGTACTGCAAGACACTCCTGAACTCATCGATTATGTTATGTACCACGAGATGCTGCACAAGAAGCATAAATTCCACCATACAGGACAAAGAAGCATGCACCACTCGACAGCATTTAAGCACGATGAACAAAAGTATGAAAATGCTCCTGTATGGGAGAAAAAATTGAATGAATACTTACGAAAGAGACGACGAAAGAAGTGGTTGTTCTGGTAGTTTTTACTTGTCTTTGACCTTCAACAACAAACTTTAAATACCAGCCCTGCTGACCTTAATTTAATTCATATTACCTAGAAAAAGAGGCTCCCGCAGAAACATATCTGTTTCTGGCGCACAGGAATCATAGATTCCTGGCGCAAGGAACCCTGTTCCTCTGCGCCATCTTTTTGTAGTAAAAAGAGGGGTGACTATTATGGCTAAAAAAATGCGATCTGTGCCTCGAGGCGGCTTTAACGCAGCACCGAGAAGAAGTCCGATTGGGAAGATTCTGTTCATCATTGCCACGATTCTGGCAGTCTTGTTTGGGGCCTTGAACTTCTTGACACCGGCGATCAGCGCCTTCTTGTTCCTACTGGGTTTAATTGTAGGACTGCTCAACATCCAAAATACGGAAACCAAAGATTTCCTCATGACGGGCGCGATCTTAATCGTTGTCTTGGCTGTCGGAGAAAAACCCATCCAAGCTTTGCCTACGGATGTACCCTTTAACATCCTCTACAGCATCATGTTAATCATTGTGCCGGCTGTTGTCATTGTTTCCTTAAAGGAAGTCTTTCGCTTAGCGAAAGACTAAGACGGTATTTTTCTTATTTTTTTCTTTATCTTTTAGGTGCCATTCATCAAGAATCTATATAAGCCGATTGATTTTTCTGGATTTATGCCTAGAGTACTTGCAGGGAGCGAACTCGAAGAAGCTGTTCGTTGGATGGGGATGGCTGTTCAAGAATCCGCAAGATCTCCTTGTGAACTAGACAAACGAGGAGTTATTATTGTTAAAGGAGGAGAGCTAATTGGCAAAGGCGTTAACGCTCCTCCGCCCGGATTTCGTTGCGAAGCTGCGTATTGCCAGCCTACTTGTCGAACATACGCAGTTCATGCAGAAATGAATGCTATCATAGATGCTGTGCATCAAGGAAATGATGTCCGAGGTGCACGCATGTATCATGCCAGAGGAGAACAAGGACGGTTGGTTGACTCAAGGCAACCCAGATGTGCGGATTGCAGCAAACATATCCTTGCTTTGGGCCTAACTGATTTTGTATTGAAACACTCTGAAGGATACACCGTTTATAAAGCAGAAGAGCTTAATCGATTGAGTCTGGGGAATCAACGTAAGAAGGATTCGGGCTAATGAGTATTCACCTTTTGGCGCTTATCGTAAAGTAAAATTCTATTTCACAAATTCTACATTTGCTGTTATGTCTCTGAAGGCTTGATCTCCAGTTAGAAACTTTATTTTGTGCTTCTTTGCTAGGCAATAACTGACCGCATCTGCATAAGAAATGTTCTTTTTACGATTTTCATATCTCCACTCTGTTGCTGCCTGAATGGTTTCGTCATCGATCGGGACACAGAAACCCTTTAGGTATTGAAAGAGACTTGCCCTGCCTTTCCAACCTTCTTTTATGAAATGGTAGTCAAACTCGATCAGGTTCAAGCAACATATTACGATTTCACTATTTTCATACCTTTCATAAGAAGGCTCCCCTTCTATCAGTTTGATGAGGGCGTAGGTATCAAAGAAAAAGATCTCCTTCATGGCTCTAACCCTAATGAGCGGTACATGCGCTTTTCGCTTTCGCTTTCGATACGACGCTCTTCGTCTCTCCATGCCTGTAGGTCTTTTGTTTTTGTTCCTTTCATGATTCCAAACAGTCGTGGGCGCTTCTTTTCAATCGTTATGATGAGCTCTTCATCCGGTTTGATGTGTTGCTGCTCTACAACCTCTTTTGGGATGGCGATACCTAAGGAATTACCCCATTTTCTAGCTTTGCAAGCGGTTTTCATGTATAACTATAATGTATAATTATATTTAAAGGTTTCGCTTTTTAATATAGAATTCAATCGGCTTGCACTCTTTCCACATATTCAAGAAATGGGTCCGTAACATCTGCGCAAAGGCCCTGCTTTCTGTCCAGAGCGTCATGTAATCTTCCTTGCTTTTCACTTCTGGAGAGCCGATGGTGAGCCTTGCGATGGAGCTATCGTAGATGCTGATGCGGGGGATGAGCGGGCCGAATTTTGTCTCGTTGAAAATCCTCATTTCTACACCTGTGCCCAGCCAAGCGTTAAACATCGGAATCTTCTTAGGATCAAACTTGCAAATCATTTTCACTGCCACTCCTTGATCTCTAAGTTCTCTCATCGTCTGTAGATACTTGTATCCCATGACCGACAGGCGGTTGCACATCAATAATTCCCTCTGCGTCTTCTTGTTCTGCTGCACCATCCGTTCCATGATGGCTTTTTGACCTTTAATGACCCAGAACAAGTCTCTGAACTCCTTCTTTTTTGGCGATTGGATGACTTTGATCAGGTTTTCTACGGAGGTTTGCATGCGATCCACTTCTTCCTTGAATGTTTCAGGACCGGAGATCTTGTATTTTCGAGGAGAAACGGGAAGTGAGATGACTTTGTTTTTTTCCTCTAAATGCTGTAAGGCTTCGTAGGCTTTGTTGCGGGGGAGTTTGCTGTGCAGTACGATCTCCCGAACAGTGCTTGGGCCTAACTCAGCTAAGGCTAAGTAGGCCCGGCTTTCGTACTCGGTAAGGCCGAGCTTTTGCAGGAGCTTGAGTGGATCCATGCTCGATGGATCTTATAAGAGTATAAATAGGTTACTGTACCTTTTGTCCCTGAAAGAGTTACAGAGATATAAAAGGCTCTTTTAACCTCTCCACTTTATGATGACGCTCCCTCCTTGTACATCGCTGAAAGCCAGTGAAGTCTATCTTCGAAGACTTGCCTGCTGGGCTGAACGTGTAGATCGGTATTCAGGACCTAAGAAAGATAAATGGATGTATGAAATTGACACATTTCCAAAGAACCGCATTGGCGATATAGTCTTGATTACCCAGCAAGAAGGATTTGATTTTACCTTCATGGGTACTCGCATGCACTGCGGTGCGATGGGATATTATAAAGATTTAGTCGGACATAGAGCCCGTATCGTAGCCCGCTTTGATTATACGACAGCAGAATATCACGGTTCTCCAGAAGGAGACAATTACGACTTTATCTTGCGCTTGGATACCGATGGAGAGATCTTGGTTGACCCTGGCGCTCCACTTGGTGGTCAATTTGTTTTCCTCCCTCACCCTTCCCAAGTAAACCCTTTAAAAAAACTGCTATCCCATCTTTCCAAGAAAACTAAAAAGCTTGAAACTCTTTTGGACGGGTATTATAACGGTTTGTGTGATCGCTGACGCTGTCCCTCTGTTAGTAACATAATCTTATATACCTCTTTCTGATCGATAAAACCATGGTTCAAACCATTAAGGTTTACTTCTCCGGTAAGATTCATCCTACACCGACATGGCGGGGCGAGGTCTGTCGACTCTTAGAGAGCAAAAGTGGATGCAAAATTATTGCTTTGGACCCCACGCAATTCGAGCCCGGTTTTGATCTGAACCATCAGAATTGCATGCTGCTCGTCGGTAGAAACAGTTTTATGATCCAACAGGCTGACTTTGTCCTTGTGAACCTGAGCGATGATGTTAGTGTTGGGGGGAGTCAAGAGATGTTGATTGCGAAGCACTTCGGCGTTCCGCTCATTGGACTGGCGCCGACGGAAGGCAAGTTTAACAAAAGTAAGGAAGTTATTGTTGGACGGACCTATACAAACTTTGTTCATCCTTATGTAAAGTTGAGTTGCGATGCAATTGCTGAGACAGTGGAGGAAGCAGCAGGGTTTATTGCTTCCTATTTGAAAGAACCTCTGCCGTCTAAAACTATGGGGATTATGGATCAAGCCTTGGCGTATTATAAAAAACAACACTACCCTTGCGATGCTTATCTGCAGAAAACTATTCGCTCTTCACTTTAGCCGTAATCGGCTGCTCTACTTCAGGCTTTGGAATCTTCTGAATAAATCGGCATTTGGGGAAAGAAGAACAGCCGTAGAAACTGCCGTAAATGGATTTCCTGAGGATAAGGTCCTTACTGCACTTTGGACAGATTCTTTTTTCGTCGCTCTGCTGAGGAATGGCCTTCGTCGGACAATCTAGATTGAGACAGACCTCCTGAGGGCGCTTACCTTTCGAGCGGATGCTGATCATCAAGATGTTGCATGTCGGGCAAAACTTGTTGATTGCAGTGACAAAGCCATTCTGAGGCAAGGGATACGTGTTGGTGCAGTCTGGGTATTTGTCACACGCTACGAAGCGCTTGCGATTCTTTTTTGAGAAGGTAATTTTCAATGTACCACTGCACTTGCAAGGGCCCAATGTGTTTTCCAAGTTCATGGTTTCCATTAAAGAATCTTTCAACTCCAACCCGATGTTCTTCTGATTCTCCTTGAACTTTCCTAAGAGCTTTACCAGAACGACTTCTGCCTCTTTTAGAATCTCTTTTTTGGTATGCTTCTTCTCTCGGATGTTTTCCATCTCCTCATCGAAATGATGCGTGAGCTGCTCATCTAGGATTTCAGGGCAGTATTTTGCGAGCGTATCGATGGTTTTAATCCCAATCACAGTTGCCCGTATTTTTTGGTCTGTCACGTACTTACGTTCGAATAAGTTATCCACAATCTCTGCCCGAGTGGCCTTTGTTCCTAAACCGCGCTTTTCCAATTCCTTCACGAGGCTTGCTTGGTTGTATCGGTTGTGCGGCTGTGTTTCTTTATCCAACAAGTTCAACTCTTGAATGGGTAAGGTTTCTCCGACTTGGAAAGCAGGCAGCTCTTCCTCCTTTAAGTCTACGTAGGGATAGTAGAGTTCATGCCAACCCTTGAACTTTGTTTTGGTGCCGGAAACACTGAACGACTCCCCCTTCACGTCTAAGGACACTTTGACGGTGACTCGAATGGCCGGCTCTCCAAATGCGGCCAAGAAACGCTTCACAATTAAGTCATACACTTTCTCTTCCCGCTCCTTCAACACCTTTGGAACTAACCCTGTTGGATAGATAGCGGGGTGTGCTGGATCTGTTTTCTTACCCTCACTCGGAACCAATGTTTTTTTAACCAGTAGAGCTTGCACTAAATTCTTATACTTTTCCTGCTGACCCAAACTTGAGAGAAGCTTTTGATAATTTAATGAAGCGGGCAATTTTTGTGAAGACGTTCTCGGGTAGGAAGTAAAGCCATTCACGTACAAGTTCTGAGCAACTTCTAATGTGGCTTTCGGCGAGAAACCAAAGGCTTGATAGGCTTCGGACTGCAAAGAACCCAGGTCAAAAGGGAACGGAGGGGCCTGCTTGGTCTCTCGCTGCTCCAGATTTGCTACTTTTACGGATTGGCCCTTGCACTTGTTGTAAATGAACTCTGCTTCGGCCTTGTTCCAAAACTTATCCATCGCATGAGACGCGATCAATAACTGACCTTCTTTTTCTATCTTTAACTCTAACACCCAGAACGGCACGGGT
>CAYOJS010000062.1:0-1775 GCA_964404345.1 uncultured Methanosarcinales archaeon | reverse complement strand
CTGGAGCGTCGAGGTTGTGAAAGGCGCTCTTGGAGTTCTTGATTGCTCCGACTCCTCGATTCCCGTTACCCTCCATTCTCCGTTCTTGGCTGCCGCGAGAATTCGTTCCGCCTCTTTTCCCGTTTTCGGATCTTCGATACAAATGACTGTAAATTGTTCGTTCTTCTTCGTCTTTACGTCGGCGCTTATCACCCAGAACGGCACGGGTATGAAAGCGCCGATCTCATGCTCCCGATCCACGACGATCTTCAAGGTAGGACATTGGACGCGGCCTGCTGAAAGGATTTTGAAGAGGCCCGAATCTTTGATGGCCAAGGTTAAAGCGCGAGTGAGATTAATCCCATACATCCAATCAAGGAAGTGACGTGTTTCGCCGGCGTTTGCTTGGCCCCATTCTATGTGGGGCTGGGCATGTTCATATGCCTCCACTAAGTCTTCTTTGGTTGTGGTTGAGAATTTCATCCTTCGCGCGTCTTTCTGACCGCAGGTAAAGCGAATGATGTTCAAGCCAATGACTTCCCCCTCAACATCAAAGTCACACGCTACCGTGAACTGGTCTGCGCCTTTGGCTAATTTTTTGATGACGTCCAAGTATTGCTTTGAGAAAACGGCTTTCTTTTCCACTTCCGATACGGGTTTCCACCCAATATCAAACGAAGGATATTTGAACGATTTCTTCTTTTCCGCGACGGTGTACAAGTGGCCCACGGCGCACGCTACTACAATGTCTTTTCCGTTTCGAGTGATTTCGTAATAAGAAACCTTGCCTTTTGTTTTCTTAATCGGTTTGCCATCTGCCAAGGATTCGGCAATGCGCTTTGCGGCACTGGGCTTTTCACTCACAATCAATTCGTAAGGCATAGGCTCTGTGGAAAGCATCCCTTTAAAAACCTTTGTACCTATAATATATGCAAGAAGCTTACTCCTTTTTAACCTGTCCCTTCTTCCTCTCGCTATGCAACGAGCTCTCCTCACCGGGTTTGAACCGTTTGGTTCTTATCGGTTTAATCCTACACAAGAACTCGCTCGAGAGTACGATCGACGAACTCTTGGTGATATAGAGGTTATTGGGTTGGTTCTGCCTTGTACGTATTATGGGGCTTTTGAAGCCTTATCTGAATCGATGGATCGACTCTCCCCTGATCTTGTGCTCAGCATGGGCTTGTCTTCTCTCATTCCGCGATTAAGACTGGAAGCTATTGGTAGAAATATCATGAATGGAAAATACGCCGATGCAGATGGGGTAAAACCTGATTGTAAACCTTTAGTTGAAGGAGCCCAAAATTCATTTCGAGCCCATGCGGATGTCATTCAATTGGCTCAGCGCCTTCATGAAGCGGGTGTCTCCGTTGATGTTTCTGTGGATGCTGAAGGATTCATTTGCAATTCTTTATTGTATTTGACTTCAAAACGGATTCATGATGATAAACTCCATGTGAGAAATGCCTTTTTTCACACTCCCTGGACTGAGGATTATCTTGATCGAATTCAGTTAGAACCTGGAAAAATTACTGTACGGAAAGAGGACTTGCGAAGAGGCATTGAGGTTTTATTAAAAGAAATGGGACGTTCTGAATAAGACGTGACTCTTTCAGAACCTTTATTAATCCTAGCGGTTTGCACGTTCTTGTGGAACTCACACCTGAAATCAAAGCCAACCGAACACCCGAATACCCTATTCACCCCCTTATCTTAAACCGATGCTCGCCTCGTGCGATGACAGGTGAAGGGCTTACTGATAAGGAGTTGATGCCTCTCTTTGAAGCGGCGAAATG
>CAYOJS010000061.1:7234-8529 GCA_964404345.1 uncultured Methanosarcinales archaeon | reverse complement strand
GCCCTTTCCTAAAAAATTCGAAGAATTAAACTTTGCCACTTAACTTGACAGTACCATTCAGTAGAAATCTTTATATAGGAGGAAAGCACGAACGAAGCATGCAAAAATCAGTTCTGCGCGTAGCCCTTGTGGCTGTGATTGCCATTTTAGCCATGCTATACATGGCTTCTTTAATGGATAAAGCCCCCAGTTATCGCCTTACTTCTACAGGTGTAGCTTACACTTCTCAAGATTCTTTATCTGGAGGAGTTGACACCCCTGAATCTACTATAGGCGCTGTTGAACAGCAACAATCTCAACTTACCCAGATTATAGCTGAACCAGACCCCCAACAAAAATTAGAGATGGCCAAGGAAATGAGCCGTTTCCACTAAGGGCGTTTTCTATTTACACCTAAAACCTTTAAACAGAAATCTTTATAAATACAACCCACTTCGTTGATCTAAGATCAACCATTTGAGCTCATTATGAAACCAGAAAAAAAACCTTCGACGACTGAAAAAACACCTGAAACGAAAGTGGATGAAAAGGAACAATCCGTTCAAGACCTAACCAATACCCTTCAACGCCTCCAAGCTGAATTTGACAACTACCGCAAACGGGTCGACAAGGAATCGGAAGAGAAAAGGCAAGTGGCTCGCGCGGGCGTGATCAAAAACCTGCTGCCTGTTTTGGACAGCTTTGAACAAGCCCTGAAAACGGACAAAGGCGAAGGATTGCAACGACTGTATGCCCAGTTTGTGGATGCTCTAGAGCGAGAAGGCCTTCAAGCGATTTCAACGCAAGGCGTTTTCAACCCATATCAACACGAAGTATTACTGACTGAAAAAGATGAACAAAAAGAGGGAACGATCCTCGAAGAACTCCAAAAAGGATACACCTACCAAGGCAAGCTGATACGGACGAGCAAAGTCAAGGTTAGCACAAAATGAACACCCAACAAACCCACCAACACCTAAGTGCGGAACAGGTTCTGCGCTACCTGATTACAGAAGATGAAAGCCTCTCCACGCTCATCCTCTGCAACCCCAACCAAGTACCTCTCGTTACAACCGATCAAGACCTGTACGAAGCCTTAGGCAGCATTCAACCGTATGACCATTTTCAACTCAGCAAACTCACCAAACTATTAGAGATTGTACACATTCAACACAAGCACAAACCCATCTTAACCCATCAGCGCGTCGGGGAAATCCGAGAAAAAGCGCTTAAAAAACAATAGGTGAAATCATGACAAAAATCATAGGCATAGACTTAGGAACCAGTAACTCTGCTGCAGCTTTCCTCGAAGGAGG
>CAYOJS010000061.1:6363-7224 GCA_964404345.1 uncultured Methanosarcinales archaeon | reverse complement strand
TTCCCTCCGTTGTCGCCTTTACCAAAGACGGCCAAATGCTCGTCGGAGAGCCTGCCAAAAGACAAGCTGTTAGCAATCCCGATGGCACGATCATGGCTGCCAAACGAAAGATGGGAACATCTTACAAGTACAAAGCTCATGGCAAAGAATACACCCCCCAACAGGTTTCTGCGTATATCTTGCAAAAAATCAAGAAAGACGCTGAAGCCTTCATCGGCGAAAAAATTGAGAAAGCCGTTATCACTGTACCGGCTTATTTTGATGACAACCAACGACAAGCCACGAAAGATGCCGGCACCATTGCTGGACTGGAAGTCGTACGCATTGTCAATGAACCAACGGCTGCTTGTTTGGCTTATGGCCTTGACAAAAAAGAAAATGAACACAAGATTTTGGTTTTTGACTTTGGCGGCGGAACCTTAGATGTTACGATCATGGAATTTGGAGATGGCGTCTTTGAAGTCAAATCCACCTCAGGCGATACACAACTGGGCGGGACAGACATGGACAAAGTCCTCATTGACTTTTTAGTGGAAGAATTTAAGAAACAAGAAAACGTCGACTTAAGCAAAGATTCTGTAGCCATTCAACGACTCCGAGAGGCTGCGGAACGCGCTAAAATTGAATTGAGTACTGTATTAGAAACAGACATTAATCTACCCTATATTACAGCGACGGCTGAAGGCCCTAAACACTTAACCCTCAAATTAACTCGAGCTAAATTGGAAAGCCTTATGGAGTCGATTGTGCAGCGATGTAAACATCCTGTGGAACAGGCTCTGGCAGATGCAAAACTAACCCCGAATGACATTCACAAAGTCATCCTTGTTGGCGGACCCACACGCATGCCTATGGTGCAAC
>CAYOJS010000061.1:456-6353 GCA_964404345.1 uncultured Methanosarcinales archaeon | reverse complement strand
CCTTGAAAGCATCGTCGGCAAGAAAGTGGAAAGAAGCGTAGACCCCATGGAATGCGTGGCCATGGGAGCTGCTGTACAAGCCGGCGTCTTAGCCGGAGAAGTCAAAGACATCTTACTATTGGACGTAACTCCACTAAGCCTTGGCATTGAAACCCTCGGCGGGGTCCTGACTAAATTAATTGAGAGAAATACCACGATTCCGACTAAGAAAAGCCAGGTTTTCTCGACTGCAGCTGACAATCAACCCGCTGTTACTGTGCGCGTGTTCCAAGGCGAACGACCCATGGCCAATGATAATAAATTATTAGGGCAGTTTGACCTTGTTGGAATTCCTCCTGCACTCCGAGGCATTCCTCAAATCGAAGTCAGTTTTGACATTGACGCGAATGGCATTGTACATGTTGGAGCCAAGGACCTGGGAACAGGCAAAGAACAAAGCATCAAAATCACCGCCGGGCAGAAATTAAGCGAAGCTGAAATTGAAAAGATGAAAAAGGATGCTGAAGCCCACGCTGCCGAAGATTTGAAACGCAAAGAAGAAGTCGAGATTGTGAACCAAGCTGATACTTTGGTCTATAGCTCAGAAAAGTTGTTTAAAGACTTTGAAGGCAAAGTGGACGCGAAAGAAATTGAAGAAGCCAAGCAAAAGATTGCCGAGCTGAAAAAGATGTTGGAAGAAACCCCGAAACCAGTTGATAAGATCAAACAGAAACTGGAAGACGTGAATCAGTACATCCAAAAAATGAGCACTGAATTGTACCAGAAGGCTGCGGCTGCACAGCAAACTGGAGCGGCTAATGCTGAGAACAAGGACAACAAAGAAAACGTCGTGGATGCTGACTACGAAGATATGGACAAGAAAAAAAAGGCATAGCTTAAAAAGAGCAAACCTTCCTATGAACCCTCATGAGCAAAGACTACTACAAAACCCTTGGCGTTGACAAAGGTGCAAGCTCGGACGACATTAAGAAAGCTTATAAAAAACTAGCCAAGGAATACCACCCAGACATTAATAAGGACTCTAACGCGACCGAGAAGTTCAAGGAAATCAATGAAGCCGCTTCTGTCCTAGGCAATCCTGAAAAAAGACAACGGTATGATCAATATGGTAGCGACTCCTTCAAGACTGGAGGACCAGCAGGGGGAGGATTCTCTGGCTTTGACTTTACTGATTTTGGATTCGGCACAAACTTCGACGACATCTTTGAAACCTTTTTCAGCGGGGGCAGAAGAAGAAGACCTAGCAAAGGCTCTGACTTACAAACTACTGTCCAGATCACCCTCGAAGAAGCTGCTCAAGGATGCCATAAAAACTTAACCCTCAATAGACGAGTGCCTTGCGCCGCGTGCAATGGAAGGGGGGGAGAAAGATTTGAAACCTGTACTGATTGCAAAGGAAACGGCTACCAACGTGTCGTACGAAGAAGCATGTTCGGCATGATCCAAACCACGATGAGCTGCAAAACCTGCCAAGGAATGGGCCAGAGAAACATGGAACCCTGCAAAAGTTGCCATGCAATGGGCTTACAACAAAAAGAAACCACTTTGAAAGTGGACATCCCTGAAGGCATTTACGATGGAGCGCAATTGCGCTTACGCGGCGAAGGAGGAGCTGCCCAAGGCATGCCCTCTGGAGACTTATACGTAGAAATTCGCATTCAAAAACACCCCCTCTTTCAACGAGAAGAAGACCACTTATACCTGGAAGTTCCTATCACTTATACTCAAGCGACATTGGGGAGTGAAATTGAAGTACCCACCCTTGAAGGCAGGGCGCACCTTAAAATCCCCAAAGGCACTCCTAGTGGAACACTATTTCGCATGAAAGGAAAAGGAATTCCTCACTTAAATCACCCCGGGCATGGAGACCAATTTATTCGAGTCCACGTCCAAGTTCCTAGCAAGCTGAGCAAGAAACAACAAGAACTTCTTGAGAAATTAAGTGCATTGGAAGAAGAAAGCCCCTCGGAAGGATTGTTTGAAAAACTGAAGAAAAAATTCAGATAACATTCTTAAAAGCAAAACCTTAAAAACGGAAAACCCTCTTCTAGAACGGAATAAAGCTAGAAAACCATGCAAACCATTCTCACCGTCGAAGAACTCTGTAAACGGCTTAGACCAATTCTTGGAGAAAAAATCGACAGATTATACTTGACGTATACGTTTTCCGATGATCGACAAAAAAAGGCTGAGATTGAACAAGTTTTGAATAGTTTGTACTTAAAACACTTGAATGCAAACCTGCTTCAAGAACAAGTGCTGTTTGAACCACCCCCCGCACAGATCATTAAAGGTGATTACTCCCTTGGGATCATAAGCTACGCCGAGAAAGAGCTGCACTCCTTTGGATTACGAGAACAAGACTGGGTACGGCATGTTTGCATCTGCGGCATGAGTGGCTCTGGCAAAACCAACTTTACCATCAACATCTTACGACTCTTTGTCGAGAAAAACAAACCCTTCTTGGTATTGGACTGGAAAAAAAGCTTCCGCCCTTTATTGGCCCTAGACCCTCAGATTCATTGCTATACCACAGGCAATAATGGCATCAGCAACACCTTCCGCATCAACATCAACAAACCCCCCAAAAACGTTCGCCCTAAAGAATGGATTAATCTACTATGTGATATTATCAATGAAAGCTTCTTCGCCAGCCACGGCGTTCATAAACTACTCTCTGAAACATTGGACGAAGCATTTCGAGACTTCGGCGTGTACAATGGCTCTGAAAACTACCCAACCTGGTTCCAGATTAAAGATCGTCTTGAAGAAAAAGAGCGAGGCTTTCGCGGCCGAGAAAGTGAATGGCTGACCAGTGCATTGCGAATCGCGCACAGCTTGACCTTCGGCGACTTTGGCGAAGCCATCAACTACAAAGCCAAAGATGTGATGACGGTCGAAGACCTTTTAAATCAAAAAGTCATCTTTGAACTATACTCTCTGAACGGAGCTGAGAAAAAATTCTTTTGCGAGTACTTATTGACTTATATCTATAAATACAAGAAAACCAATGAAGTCAATACAGATAAGTTTAACTATGCGATTGTCGTCGACGAAGCCCACAATATTTTCCTTAAAGATAAGCCCATTTTTATTAAAGAAACAGTGACGGACCAAGTATACCGAGAGATTCGCGAATATGGAACAGGACTTATTTGTTCAGATCAACACATTAGTAAATTAAGCGAAGTCGTAGCAGGAAACAGTGCCTGCATTGTCGCGTTCCAGCAACTGTTGCCCCAAGACATTGACACGATCAGTAGGCTTATGCAGATTCATGAACTGCGAAAAAACTTCAGCATGCTACCTGTTGGAACGGCCATTGTACAATTGGCTGAAAGGCACCACAATCCGTTCTTGATCAAAGTACCCCTATTGCACATCCGCAAACAGAATTTAACCGATGACTATGTGAAAGAGAGAATGAAGCAAATCGGCAAACAACACCACCTACGCAAAATCATTGAAGAATGCAAAGTTGAAAACGTAAAAAAACAACCCGAAACCATTGAAATGCAAAAACTCATGGACCACCAAGGCATTCAAGCTGACTTGGACACGGTAAGCCAATTGTTTATTACGCCGCCTGAACCTGTAGAAAGCGTACACAATGAAACCCACCCACAAGACGTAAACCCCCGAAGCCATCGACAAGACTTTACCGACTCTGTCCTACGCAAACTTGAAATAACCGAAGAACACAAAGAATTCCTGAACATCTTGAAGTATCACCCCGGCATGAATGTCTCTGAAGTGTATGGTGAGTTAGGCATATCCGGACGGAAAGGGAACCAACTCAAAAATGAGCTAATTGAAATGGGGTATTTGGATGTGGAAGAGATCCGCAGCGAGAAAGGCTGGAGAAAGATCTTGAAATTGACGGATAAAGCGAAGATGATATAGGGAATCTTTAAATACAAACCTTTCTTCATCACTTTATGCAACGCGGTATTCGAAACCGAAATATTTTAGATCGCTTTTGTATTGACTTTTGCAAGATACTTGAAAAATATACCCCCTATATTATTGTCTCTGGATTTGTTGCCATCTCCAGTGGGAGAACTCGTGCTACAGAAGATATTGACATGATCCTTCCTCACCTTTCAGAAGAAAAGTTTAAAGCGATCCACCAAGACCTCATTCGTCAAGGGTTTATTTGTGTTCAAAGTGACCACCCCGAAACCATTTATCAAGAATATTTACTTACCCACACCAGCGTTCGTTACACCTGGAAAAATAAACCTCTTCCTGAAATGGAGATCAAATTTGCTCGAGATCAACTAGATACCTACCAGCTCCAAACACGACAAAAACTACCACTAACAGGACTTCCTGTCTGGTTTGGTTCCATCGATATGAATATTGCCTTCAAAGAAGAATATTTGAAAAGCGAGAAAGACCTAGAAGACGCGAAACATTTAAGAATCGTCTATGCTGAGCAAATTAACGAAGAAGAAATACGTAAGATTAAACGACTCATCCGAAAATACCGATTATGAAAACCTCCCTTGAACGCTGGGCTGAATATGTTAGGACTCACGCTAATTGGAAGAAGATTCACACCGAGTTTATTGATGCCCAATATGAAAAACATGCTGACTTTCTCAAACGATTGACTAAAACTCCGAATGGAAAGAAAAAGATTATTGCCTTATACGGCATTCAAAACCTGAAAGGGTACCCTGCCTTGCTAAAAAAATGAATCGTTTTTATGCCTTTGTATCCTTGCTATTTCGCATATATGAAAAGAACCAGGAGGTGCTCAAAAAAGGTTTCATAGTGGATCACTCTATATCTATGTGAATTATTAAATATGCAGTTGTAAATGTTTCCACTCGAACGAAAGCTTTAAATAGTTACTTATGTACTTAAGTACTTATGGTACTTAAACTTGAGTTTGAAAAGGAATTGGAGCAAAAATTCAGAAAAACAGCTATGGAAAAATATGGCTACTCTCGAGGAGCCTTAAAAAAGGCGAGTAAAGAAGCCATTCAACAATGGACTGAAAAGCAAACTTTTTCCGACCTCCCCCCAATCGAAGACCCCCTTAGCCTCATGGAAGGCCTTCTCTCTCATCTTCGAGGCAAAAAAACATCTGTTCAACTCCAACACGAGGCTAAAAAATTATGGATCAAGTCTTTATAGACGCTAATATTTTCCTTGAGGTTGCGCTAAAAGATCAAAAAAGCGCAGCCTGCAAACAGTTTTTAGATCGGATCGCTTCTGAAGGAACCCTTGCTTACACTACGGATTTCATTCTCTATACTTGCCTGCTTCAAATCCAATACCACAATTCCCCCTCCATGAAAAAATTTATCCTTAGTGTACAGAGCCTGCCCACCCTTCACGTTTTAGACCCTACTGCCTCAACGTTGTACCAAACCATCGATATCATGAAAACCCACCGACTTGACTTTGATGACGCCCTTGTGGTTGCAGCCATGAAGCAACATCACATCCAAACTCTGGTTTCGCTGGACAAAGACTTCGACCGAGTTAAGACGATTCAACGCATAGAACCTTAAGGATTATAAGTGAAGTTTTCTAAAAGGTATGATCTTTTCACAGCAAGGTTTATAAATAACTCTTTGTGACTAAGCTTCTTTTACTACCTGAAACACCTGAAACAATGCATCACTGCTTCGATTTTGACCTTGAGTCAAGACAAGCGCTCCACGAGCAAACAAAGACAAGAGAAAATCAAAAAAACTCTTGCGACAACAACAAGCTCGAGGAGAGTAGCACCCGTCTTCGACGGATTTTTTCTGATTTGAAGTGCTGGCCTTTGTTTCAAAACCAGGCATTCTGCTCTTATAAGCCTGGAAACTCATGGAAAAGCTGGAGAGAGCCATGCGTATCCTTTCAACGTATCCTTTGAAGAGAGGACAGGCACGGCC
>CAYOJS010000061.1:0-446 GCA_964404345.1 uncultured Methanosarcinales archaeon | reverse complement strand
CGAGAAGCAGACAAACCGCGCAAACGAGGGCCAGAACTTAAGGACACAACCCCTTAAGTGTTCCTCGGCGCCAAACCAGAGACCAACCACACCGACCAGTATCGCGGTGAAGCACTCCTCCTTCTCCGGCCGAAAGGAAGAGTCTCCAGGCAAAGCTACCGATTGTCAGTACAGAGCACCACCTAGAGCGTCTGAGAAGTCGTAGGATTACCGAGCGCACCTACGCTTCTAAATCTCCCTCCTCTCGGACGGAACGAAGGAGACTTCTCGCATCGAACTCCTCGCGAGACAGGCGCTCTGCTTCACCCTCACGCGTTCAGACCTTTTCATTTTCGCAAGTGAAAAGATCCGAGTGCGTGAAACCACGACAACCCTCAAGCCCACCCGGCTGAAAAAACGAGGGTTCGCAGTTGTCGATTGAGTTCGTACTCGCTTCGTGTCTGCTC
>CAYOJS010000060.1:0-8640 GCA_964404345.1 uncultured Methanosarcinales archaeon | reverse complement strand
TTCCCTTGGCTTGTCTCATACCTTGATTGACAGCCGCTGCAAACCCTTTGTTATTAGAGTTGAGGCAGAGGTAAAGTCCTTTCAGTGCAGGCGAGAGGTGTTGTTTGCCTTTTTCCAAGGATAAGAAGTACGCACCTGTTCCATCAGTGGAGGCATTGTCAACAAGGATCAATTCAAAGGGTGTGTCGGTCATGGCAAAAAGACTTTCAAGACAAAGCCTTGTGTAGTATAGCTGATTGTACGTGATGACAATCAAACTCGTAAGGGGTTTTGTTTTGTCAACGCTTAATTTCTTTTTTTGTTCTTGATAAAAAGCAGTGATCTGTTGAAACTCATCCAGTTGCTGTTGTACTTTTTGCAAAGCGTTTTTTGCCGTCGAGCTTTCCGGATTTAATTGGAGAGCGTGTTGAAAGGCTTGTTTGGCTTCTTCGAATTTGTTTTGAAACGTGTACACCAGTCCAAGTCCGCACAGAACGTGTTCGTTTGGTTTTATTTTGATGGCTTCTTGAAAGGCCTTCACAGCTTTTTCAAATTCCTTGTTCTTGAAATGCTCGGTTCCTTGCTGAAAGAGTGTTTTCTCGTCGGGCATGCGCAGAGAATGGTTGGAGTGTTTATATAATTATCCGGTGAGGGTAGCAAGTCTTGCGTTGGTAGAGGAGAAACACCTTTCTACTTTTTCCGCGGTTAAGTGAGGAGTTCCTACGTAGCACTGGAGTGTATTTTTATAGAGTATTCGAGCAGTGAAGGCAGATGGCAGTCGAGTCACAGGCTCTAGAGTGGGGGATTGAAGGTGAGGGAAATCACTGGCCCAGAGCAGTTGCTGGTGGATTCTAGGCCCTTCTCGAATTAAATAAACCTCCCAGTGAGAGCGGTTGGGTTCAGCTCGGCGAATGGTTACAGGGAGGCCGCATTGGATTTGTGCGTCTTCTCCAGTGACGCCCGCTAAATGAATCCAGACCTGACCAATGTGTTTTTGTGCAAACGCCGCGTATTCAGATGGGTAGGGTTCTTTCCATCCTCCTCCGTTGGCACAAACGATTTTTAGAGTTGGAAATTCAGTCAGGATCATTTCAACCATGCTGACAGAATCATAGTCTTTGCCTGCTTTTCCGCAGTGGATCGTGACGGGCAGGTTTAGGTGTTGAGCAAGGGCGAGATAGGGTTTTAAAGAATCGTCTGTGAGTCTTGTTCGCGTAAAGCACCAGTTGTTGAGTTTGAGTCCGAGGACCTCTTCTCGTTGTACAAGCTGCTCAATTTCCGAAACAGACGTATAGCCAATTTCTGGAATGCTTGGGTTTGAATTAATTTGTAGTACTCCGCCGAGGAATAAGTCCGGGCGTTCATAGACGGTTTGGACGAGAGTGGCGTTAGCTTCGACACCGGCAGGCATGACGATGAACCGGGCTTCGTATCCTTGTCTTCGAAGTTCCGCTTGCCGCTGCTCAAATCCTTGAACTTTGGATTCGATCCCAAAGGCAGGGTTACTTCCGAGGAAGGTTTGAACGTCGATAAGGCGCTTTAGCATAGAGCATGAGGGAGGCTTTTATTTATAAAGTTAAACCCGAAATCAAGGTTTTCTTCCCAGTTCGTGTTCTTGGTAGAATTGAATGTTCTTATAGTCTGGTTTTAAGCCTTGATTGGTGAAGGGCAGTTTTCCCTTGTGTTTCTCGACGAACTTCTTGCGTAGTCGCCCGTAGTTCAAATCCTCGTCCTTTTTTCCATAGCTTTTGTGTAATATCATGAAAGATTGGGTAACCAATACATCATACTTCTGTACAATTCGTAGGCTCCAATCTACGTCATAGAAGTGAAAGCCGTCCATTGTTTCATCGAATGGAACCTCTTTTGCAACCTCTTTTCGGCACGCCAAAAAGCATCCATCCAACACAACAACTTTTTCATCCCTCTTCTCCTCCGAATAGGTCGAGACAAACAATCGCCCCCCATCTCGATGGACGAGTCGTCCTTTGACGAATGGCACGCCGACTTCGGCCCAGACACCGCGTTCGTTCAAGTAGGTACTACCAGCCACTCCAACCGCCCCAATGCTTTTCTTTTTCAAAATATCCATCAGGGCGCATCCCCAGTCTTTCGTCAGAAACTCGACGTCTTCGTGAACGAAAACAAGGCAGTCATACTTCGCTTCATTCGCACCTTTATTATAGGCTTGCGCAATCGTATATTGGTTATCCAAGTTATCAATGATAACAAATTCATAAGGAACGCCGATTGTCGATTCAACACTCTTCTTCAACGCTTCCAGCAGCGTTTTATTCCGATGGCAGACGATCAAGCTGATCATCTTAGTCACCCAGGGTTTGTCCAAAGAACATGCGTTTCAAGGTCAATATTTTGTAGTCGAACTCAGGGTTATTGGTGAGCATCTTTCCTTCTTCTAATAGTTTCATGGCTTCGCCAAAGCGTTCTTGCAGAACGTACATTCTTGAAAGGTTGTCGTAGAACGGAACGTATCTTGGGTTTAAGGCAAGGCCTTGTTTGAGGGTTTTCTCAGCTTCTTTTGTTTTTCCGAGTTGAAGGAAGCAAAGGCTTAGGTTATTGTAGACTTCAACCGTTGGTTGGTGCAGAAGGGCTTTTTCAAAGTGCCTTTGTGCTTGTTTGTAGTCGCCTTTCTTATACGCTTCCGCGCCTTCTTGAAGTTCATCCAGCGTACGTGGTTTTGGGGGCATGGTGACCTTTTTTGACTTGATCGATTTTTTGTTGGATTCGTGCTCTCTCTTCTTTCTCCGTGAAAAGAGCCTTGGCTTTTTCCAACACAGCCAAAGCTTTGTCTTCATGGCTTTGTTGGGCGTGCATATTCGCCAGGTTCAGATGGAAGTCCAGTTGTTCGCCCAGCAGTTGTCCGGCTTGGTGTTGAATGGCTTTTTCCAGTGTTTCAATGACTTTCGCAATGTTTCCTTGTTGATAGTATAAGTGGCAAAGGTTTTGGTAGGAGTGGGGAATCTTAGGGTTTAATTTCAGGGCTTTGTTCAGGATGTCTTCTGCTTTCTGAGGTTCGTTTTTCTTGAGGTGCGTGGCGGCGAGGTTGTTGTAGATGCGAATGGCTTCTAAGTCGGCATTTTGCGCAAAGGTGAGTCCTTTTTCAAAGGCGAGGATGGCTTCGTTCAATTCGCCGAGTTGGTAGTGAATAAATCCAAGGTTGTTCCAGGCTTCGGGGTTTTCAGGGTTTTTCTCGACGGCTACTTTTTGGTATTTCAAGGCTTCGTCGTGTCTTCCCAGCATGGCGTAGAGGCTCGTAAGCAGTTGGTAGACTCTGAGTTGTTTAGGGTTGATGTCAATGGCTTTTTTCAGCATGAGTTCTGCAGGCACTTTTTCGCCGAGTTTCATGTGTAAAAGAGCTAGGTTGCAATAGGCACTCACGTCTTTGGGTTTGGCTTGAATGGCTTTTTCATAGTACGCTTTGGCTTTGTCAACCGTGCCTTTGAAGTTATAGACATTGCCCAGGTTGACATAGGTTCTTTCGAAACCAGGCTTTAGTTTCTCCACTTCTTCCAGGTGTTTTAGGGCTTCGTCAAACTTGAGTTGGGAGAGGTAAATGAGGGCCACTTCATAGTGCGGTTTAGGGTCTTTCGGATTTTTCTTGATGCTGGCCAAGCCGAGGTCTAAGTATCTTTTTTGTTTCTGGTCGTAGTTTTTCTTGGTTTGTCCGTAATGGTGAATGGGGGTATGGATGGGTTTTATGTTGCCCCCGTTTTCTTCAATGCTATCCTCAATGAGTTCATGGATGATGTTTCTGTATCGGTATTCCGTCTTGTTTTTGAATAAGCGGCATAAGGGGTTCACAAAGTAGCCGCTATGGCCTTGGCTTTCTTCATGGTAATCACTCACCGGAATCCATCCCATTCCTTTCTGGTCAATGTAGTTGCGTATTTGCAAGACATAACCGTCCACGTCTTTGTTCTGGATCAAGGTCTTGATCTCTTTGAGGTCTTTAGCGCTGATCTTTTCATCCGCATCAAGGACCAGAATCCAGTCTCCCGTGGCGTGTTTGAGGCTCTCGTTTCTCGCTGCGCTAAAGTCATCGCACCATTCGAAGTGAAAGACTTTAGAAGTGAACTTCTTGGCAATCTCAACCGTCTTGTCTTTACTTCCTGTATCGACGATGACAATCTCATCTACGTGATCCTTGGCCGTCTTGAGGCAGTTCTCTAAGTCTTTCTCCTCATCTCGAACGATCATGCACAAGCTGAGCTTAACCATAACCGACTGGAGAGGGTTTGGGTTTAAAAAGGGTGTGGTTAAGGTCAAGCTAGCGCTTCTTAACTTTTTGGATGGAATGAACCGCGAGTTTCTTTTCGCCTTTCTTAACGTTTCGTTCCAGCTTCTTGACATCCTCTTCCGGAGGAAGCTCTTCCGGTTTGATTCCTCTTTTCGTTAGCAAACCGCGAACGTCAGCATTGTTTCTCATGTGTTCCTTTGTAATCGCGTTTTCTCCATTCAAAGCCTCTTTTTTTAAGTTGAAATTAGTGATTTCCGTGGCCAGGTTTTTGGCCGTGATGGTGATGGTTGGGAGGAAATCAGCAAGGGGCCTTTTTTGAGGAACGTTCAGCTTGTTTTTCATTTGCGTCGTTGAAAAGCCTCCGAACAGTACTTGATCGCCCTTGCTTCGGATGCGTGCAAAGCCATCATCATCGACACCTCGCTCGTAAATGAGTTTTGAAAGCTCAGTTTCCGATTCGACCAGTTTCTTTCTCGCGTTCAGCCGCTCTATCAGTGCCATTCTTTGCTCGATAAGTTCTTGCTTTCTCGTCTGAATGGCAAAGTAGCTCTGGGCGAAGGCAATGGGTTCTTTTTTAGAATCTCCATTTTGAGCGATGAGGTAACAGGCGTATCGAGTGAGCATAAATTCTTCTATTTCTCTTTGAGACCCAGAACCAAGCCCGACCATTTTCCTGACCTCGGGAAAATGGTCTTCTACATCATGACCAGATTTAGTGCAGGCAATCTTAGCTTTGCCAATAACATGAACAAAGTTCTCCCATTTGTCATATCCTAGAAGTTTCTGCAAATCTCTTGCCAGCCAAAACTCAACCCCTTCTGCTTCGTGAGCATGCTCTTCAAAGGTTTTTTGAAGCCTGACAATGACATTCTTATCCATGAACACCCAGTAATCCGGTGTCTTTAAAAAAGGTTGTGCGCACATGTCCAGTGGATAGAGGCTTGGTTGGCTATGTAGCTCTTCTTAGCTGATCCCCTCGCTAGCAGTTTCAGTTGCCGGCAAAACGTCGATAACTCAACCCCGCTGGAGGCTTGCTCCCTTTCCTTGAGTCGATACCAATAATCCTTAGCATCCACGCTTTCTGTTAAAACCCGTACGATGTCTACAACAGAGAAATACCACTCATTCTCGTACCAAGTTCTACGAATCTCCTTCCCTCAAAGACCACCATGGCCGAATGCTCATCCACCATTCCTTCCTACAGAAACCTTGTTTCTTTAAAAAAGGTTGTGCGTACATGTCCAGTGAGAAAAGAGTTAGCAGTCGCCTAAATCCCGAACGATCCTGCACAAGCTGAGCTTAACCATGACCGACTGGAGACGGTTTGGGTTTAAAAAGGGAGCGGTTGGTAACCATTTTGTTGGGGCCGACAAAATGGTCCTTCGTTCAAATTTAGGGAATGCACAGACAGACATCAGCCATAACGGAATGTAAGACGGGGTGACTACAAAAACAGCAAATGTAGTCACCTAGAAGAAAAGAACCTGAAAATAGAGTCACTCACGCCTAGCCTCACAATCTGACACAAGCGGGCCTGACCCTATCCTTCCAGGGTATTTAAGGTTTAAAAAAGCTTGGTTGTCCTTTAGCGTCTTTTCTTTTTAGATTTTTTTTGTTCGATGCTTTTTTTATGGGTTAAGTCTAAGTAGTTTTCTCAGGAGTATCGATCGAAAGGGGGGTGGCAATTTGCCCCCACCCTTGTGCAAATCCTTCATCTCTTCTTCGCATGTCTTTAAGATACCCAGAGGGGTCTTTAGAATCGGTTAAAGCAGTGATGATATCTACGGCTACAAACCACCACTCCTCATTGAACCAAGTTCTGCGAATCTTCTTGTCCTGGAACACGACCAATGCTGAACTCTCATCCGCCATCTTCTTGTAGAAACCTTGTTTCTTTAAAAAAGGTTGCGAGCAAATGTCCAGTGAGAAACAGGTTAGCAGTCGTCTAGATCCCGAGCGATCATGCATAGGCTGAGCTTAACCATGGCGCACTGGAGAGGGTTAGGGTTTAAAAAGGGTGTGGTTCGATAGGTGGTAACTATGAAACTTGGGGTCAGATTAAATGGAATAAAATTCGTTATTATATGTATATTATGTACGATATTATTCTAATACGTTTACGGCCTAAATTTGGATCCTAAACCAATCTTTTATAAGAAGTTTAAATCTCAATATCTCATCATCATTTAACTCACAACTATGCGCGATTACATTTCTTATTTTATTCAATGGTGATAAAGTATCTTTAATTGCCTTCAAGCCTCTAAACAAATCTGAAAAATCTAACCAATTAGCTTCAAAAATGCAAATCAATTCGCCAAAATTGGTGTAGTCTAATGGGTTCTCTGACCTAATTGACATTGCACTTTCTTTTTCGTCTTTTTGAAGTTTTTTAACATTATCTTTAACTCCAGAGGGCACTTTAGTTTCCCACCAATTCTGACCGTATTTTTCATTCAAAACATCTTGGACTAACTTTCTTACACTATTTTCTAGACTAAAGTATAATGAGTAAAAATCAGCCATTTTGTTCCCTTTTTGCAAGATTTCATGTTCGAAAAGTTCAGTATCTACCAACATATCTTTCTTTAAAGTTTCTGTGTGACCTATTTCAATTCCTGAATTTTCCAGTTTTTCAAGAGATTTTTCAAGAAGAAGATTTTTCATACCAAACAACATCAACTGTTCTTCCATTTGATCACTCATTTTAGTAGATTCTCTTTTAAAGCTTTGAAAATCGCATTGAACACTTCAACATCATTCGTTGCAGGTAAGTTGAGATTTATAGTATATGAAATACCTAACTTATGTGGGGGTGTGGAAATTTTAAATGGCTCTAATACATTTTCATTCTTTTCTTCTGCAATTTCTGTAGGTTCTTCATTTTCAAAGTCAGCTAATTTTACCAATTCTAAAAATGTTGAGGTCACTTTGGGGACTTGTGCATCTTCCTTAGATACACCCAAAACACTTGTCAATTTTGAGATTATTTCTGCTTTAGGCAATGTATGTGCATACTCAGCGGCAGAATAGAGGTCCGAGTATGCAGATTTGATTGCTTTAGCCATAATTATCTTAGACTTAGAATCTTCTCTATATTCTTTATATACAGTAGTAGGTACTTGGCTTTCTCCTATGAACCCTAACCTTTTAAGGAGTGGGATAAAAGCCCGATGTGTTATGGACTTAAGGCCTAATTTAGCGTATAAGAAATCATTGGTAAATTTTGGTGGTACCGCTGCCTCTTTAATTCTCTTAAACAGTTCTGAAATTTTTCCGTAAGGGTTTACATAAGGCGGGTAGTTTACCATTTTTTTGAACCTCTGACATGAAATGTATTATCCTAATATGAATAACTGATAGTTAATATAAATCTTTCTATAATCACGATTTATCATCTATATTTCTCATATCATTAATTTGAAGATCTAACAAAGAGTATCCTTCGCCATACTATGCTTATGTTTTGCTTCAACATCTTTTTGCAGGAAAAAATTTGTGATTACAATAAGTCTATCATTAAATTACTTAACAATTGCTTTTAGAAGATCTTTACCATATTCTATTGAGGTAGAATAGCCTATTCCGACTTGCGTTACATCTCCAATAAATCTAAGATTTGCATTATAAGTTTCTACAGACAATGTGATAGGATCTACTCCACCTATCTCCATTATCGGCGAATAGCTAGGAGGTAATTTCAAAAATTGATTTTCATTAAGTACTCTTATTCGAGCATTCACAATACCGACTATTTCTCCAGAATCTGCAGAAAATACTGGGCCCCCACTATTTCCTTGATTTACAAATGCATTTACTATATAAATATCAACTGGTTTTCCATTTTGTTCATATTGAAATTTTACTTTAGCAGATATTATCCCGTTATTAGTAAGTGGCAACTTCATAGATAATGGGAATCCAATGAAACCAATCCCCATACCTTCTCCAAACTTATTGTAATCCCCTAAAATAACATGAGGGTAATTATTTACATCAATCTTAAGTAGAGCAACATCTGCATTGTTGTCTGAAGATATAATTTTTGCTTCATAGAGTTTAAATTGATTGTCTTCAATAGTCCTAACTTGAATTTTATCTTTTGCTTCCTTAACAACGTGATTTGCAGTTAGGATATAACCATCGTTCGTCACAATAAAACCTGTGCCTTTAGAAAAAACTTTATTTTCCATCGATATATATTCCCCTCCTGTAAATGGGAGCTGAGACTTGTTAGTTTCAGCTAATATCATTACAACAGCAGGTTTTATTTTTGCAACATTTTGAGAAAAGTTATTCATCATGATAATTTGTTCCTCCTTAATTAGATGTAAGTTATTAATTTTATTGGTTTTGTTTGAAAGTCTTTAGTCGGTGGATGAGTAAAAGGATTTTCATTCTGA
>CAYOJS010000059.1:7285-8670 GCA_964404345.1 uncultured Methanosarcinales archaeon | reverse complement strand
CAAGTGATCCATCTTTTCCTTAGAACCCTTAGGACCAAAAATCTCCACTTTCTTATCTTCCTTTTCAACATTGCCAATGGTTTGCAAGAGACCTATGAGGCCGGCAATGTGATCGCCATGCCAGTGGCTGACAAGAACTTTCTTTACCCTCACACGGTTGATGCCTGCAATGTTCATCTGACGCTGCGTACCTTCACCGCAATCAATCAGCATGCCCTCCCCCTTGTGCTCCAGAAAGATGGCCGATACATTGCGCTCCTTGGTTGGCACCATGCACGACGTGCCTAAAAACGTGATTTCCATCCCCCACTGTAGTAGAGGAAGGTTTAAAAGGGTTGTCGTACGAACTAGCCCCATGAACAAAATCCTAGCTGTACATGTCAAACCTGGTGCCAAAAAGACTGAGATTCTTTCCAAAGGTGAAGTATGGGAAATAGCAGTGGCGGCACCAGCCGATAAGGATAAAGCCAACAGCACTATCGTGCTGAGCTCACCAAGCAAGTTGGTTCGCAACAAAGAACTGGTTCGATTTTTAAGCAAGGAATTGAAGAAAAAAGTGCGAATCAAAAGTGGACTGAAAAGCAAAGAAAAATTACTTATTCTTGAGTAACGTGCGGTGCAACATGGATTTATCACGCACCTCTGCCTTCATCTGCCCTTGTATAGCAGGCATACGAAAATGCTTACTCAGACGAGGACCTTGCTGACCTTGATAGTTGCTGTCCAGATCCACCCCGTAAATGCGATCTGGGGTTTCAATCATCCGCTCATATACTAAGCGACAGACCGGCTGAGCATGACGAAGAACGATGTTGCTACCGAAAGGACGCACTTCCAATACAGCTGTCGTGCCAAGGATTTCTCCGCTCTTCCCATACCCGAAGCCTGGATCGAAAAAGCCTGCATCGTGACTTCGGAACTCGCCGGACTCGCTGTCGAACGAGACGAGCTCGGCTGCAAAGTCAGGCGGAATGCGCACCTTTTCTTTTGTGCTGAAAATATAACAATTCCCTTCGGTCAAGACGATGTGCCCATCTTCTGGCGTAGGGATCGGTTCCCAAAACTCATGAATCGGATAATGATTAATCTTGTCCAGGTGAAGAACTTCATTGGTGGTTCTCGTCACCCAACCACTGATGTCTGCGCTGAGATCAATGCTCAATAAGACTCCTTTGTCGATACGGATGTTTCTTCTGGGGACTGGTTTTCCATTACGATCATAAAGCAGGTTGAACTTATCCATCTCTAAAGAAAGCTGAAGATCATTCAGGCGCGAATCGGCATTGAAGAAACGCATCTGATTCAGGCACTGACCTTTCTTAATACCAATCAAGAAGCTCTTGCTCAAGACCTGCAAGTACAGCTTTCCTGAATAACCCTTTTCC
>CAYOJS010000059.1:5370-7275 GCA_964404345.1 uncultured Methanosarcinales archaeon | reverse complement strand
CTTTATCGAATCTTGGATTGAAATCTGGGACTAAACGGGTGATGAGACTGATCCTACCTGTGGAACTTTTGTTGTTCGTGATCCCCCACATGTCCAGGTCTAAATCAAGGCCTTCTATAAGCTCGATCAAGTAAGGAGCGTCTTTCTCCAAGATGAGCTCACCTTGGTCTAGATCAATTTCATAAATAGCGTATTTTTTTAGAAGATCAGAAACGCGTTCGCCCTTCTGCGGCAGGAACATCCCCTTGATTCGATAAGCCTTACCGCCCACGCGCAAGTCTAAACTTGAAGGCTGGATTTGACCCTCCAAAACCTTTTCCTGCACTCTGATGCGCCCAGCCTCGATCATGCTGCGAATAATCTGCGATGAAAATGTTCCGTTCATACCCCCTCTCCGAACACCTGATTGCATGGTATTCACTTAGTATGAGGAAGTAGTATACTCTTAATAAAGTTTTTGTTTGATGGTGAAACCATTACAAGAAACCAATCATTCTCACACACACAAAAACATAAAAAATATCCATTCTATTTGAAAACAAGCTAGGAGTTAATATACACAAATGGCTACTAATAGCGAAATTTTTATATAAACAGACATATCCCTAAGCGTGGGGGTATTGATATTGCTGTTTTTAGATTTCTAGCCGACCTACTCATGCTCAGCGACCTAAATAACAAATGAACTCGTTTATGTCGCTGACATATCGGAGGCCCTGCCTCCGCTACAACTATGGAAGAAAGCGACTTTGACGAACTCATGCGGATCCAACGATTCATGGCCAGCCGCATTGTACAAGAAAGCGAAATGGATGCCAAGATCAAACTACTTGATTTGATCAATGAAATGCACCCCGACAAGAAAGGAAGGATCAGCAAAGAAAAAGTCTTAGTTGAGGGCGAATTGCAAGGCTTTAGCGAGAATGAAATCGAACGACTCATCGCTGAACTAAAACGAGATCATTTTATCGTTGAAGAAGAAGGATTCTTAAGGAAGATCTAGCCAAACCCGAAAAGGGTGCGTTGTTCCGAACCTTTCACGATGTCATCAAAATTCTGATTGAAGAAGACCAAGACTGTGTCTGCAATGGGCTTGAGCTGCTTATCTATGTAATGGTCATAGTCAATCTTGCTTTTTGCAGGTAGAGGTTCCGGTCCTTTTACCGTGATGACATACTCGATCAAGTGGCTTTCCAGGCTTCCCATTAACCTCGCAGCCTTGACATGCGGAGGGGTTGTTTTGGTGTATTCCCCCAGCTCTTTCCGAATGGCTTTCTTGTATGTCAATAAAGCATCGAGTTTCCCTGCTTTTAATTCCTTCACAAACTGCCGGACAAACTCAGCCACTTCCTGTTTGTGAAATACCTTATCAAAAAGCTCGTGCTGGAATTTTTTTGCGAGGCCTGTCCAATCCCTTCTTACAGCTTCCAAACCGACAAACTTCACCTCTTCCTTGCCATTTTTCAATAAGAGACCTGCATAGCGCTTCTTGGAGCCTTCCTCTCCACTACGCACCTTCGGCATCAGGAAACGGATGTACACTTTCTCGAACTGCAAGTTCAAGAAACTCTTCCGATGATATTCCTTTTTTACATGCTCTTCAAAAAACAGATCGATCTCAGACTGAATATGCCCCCCTATTTTTTCCGCTTCTTCTGAAGAATGAGTCTTGGAATCGATGAACACTGAATCTGTATCTGAATAAATCACTTCATACCCCATTTCCTGAATCTTTTTTGCCGTCAGCTTGATCACGTACTGGCCGAAATGGGTGATGCCATTCGCCATGGTAAACGAGTAAAAACGACACATAGGACTTGCTAGGACGCCCCAGAAACTATTCATCAACGTTTTTATAGCATAACTGGCGACTTCGTTCTTTTCCTTTTTTGCTACATCTCTCTG
>CAYOJS010000059.1:0-5360 GCA_964404345.1 uncultured Methanosarcinales archaeon | reverse complement strand
AACGGCAAAATGCCATTTTCATTTCTGAAACACGCTCCGTTCGGCGCTTTTATGAGGTTTTGCCCGATGCAATCCTCGACAAACGAATACGGATCGATGTTGAAGGTACGAATGATGCTTGGGTAAAGGCTTTTGAAATCACACACGACCACGTGATCATAGATGCCGGGCTTGGACTCCATGACATAACCACCCTTGATTCGCTGCTCCCTGCTCTCAAAACCCATCGACGGAGCGACGATCTTTCTACGCCTCAACTCCTTGATGTAAACAGAGTCAAATGAAGCGACGGAAGCCTTGATACGGTCTAAGGGCATGCCTGTCAATAACGAGCGTTGAAGAGTCAACTTTAAGGTGCCTGTTTTTTCTAAAATACGATAAACCAACTCAGAGTCCTTTAGATTATAATCCACCAACTTCTGCTGATCTTCCTCGTAAAATTTCTCCACTTCGGCACAACGATTCACAATACCGCCATGAATTAATTTTCCTTCCCCTAGAAAAGCTTGTGCGGCGGTTTCAAGTTTGTAATCTTCCAATTTTATGAACGACCACTTCAACAAAGCCATGCCGTCCAAAACCATCCTCCCCGAGAAGTCCGCTGTACTGTCCTGAAAGAACGACTCGTACTTTCTAATTTTACACTCCCACTCTGTTCGGCCTAACTGGAATGGGATTTTATGTTTCTTGAAGAGCTCCTGTATCTTCGACAAATCGAAATCAATCACATTCCAACCTGTGAGGATATCTGGATCCAATTTTAAGACGAGCTCACTGAACTTCTGCAACAATTCCTCTTCCGCATCCACACTGAGTGTGTGCTTCAACTTTTGCTTTGAAACAAGGATCACCTTTTGGAAATCCGGCATATACAGCGAGATGCAGAAAATCTTCTTCATCTCCCGATCCATTTCAATATCAATGGATAAGACCTTCAGATTGGAAGGGGTGTAGTCACATGGTTTTAATACGGGATTGGTATAAATCCGATCCACTCGCGAGCCTTGCTTATATTCTCCCTCGATTTCGACTGCTCCCTGCAACTCATGATCGATCAAGAAACGGATCGCGAACCGAATGTCTGCCTCGTAACAGGTGATTCCCTGTTCCTCTAATAGATGCCTTACATCGGGAACCTCTTTCGGAATGTGCAAAAGGATTTTGGCGACCTTATCCCCCTTAAAATCTATGTAGCCTGTTTTTTCATGATCCAACCTCTGCACTTGAAGCGCCTTTTTTAGATCTGACTCTTTAATATAGAAATAAGGCTGCGAATCACTGATGGTGAGGAAAGACTCGCCGTTTTCCAACCGACCGAACAAGTAGACCAATGCTTTATTGCCTTCTATACGATACGTAGGGTAGAGAATGAAACCTTTCATGTATATATAAAAGAAAATGATCTATATAAACCTGGTGCTAACCCCCCATCCGACTGGCGAACAACTTTGCAAAGAAGAAAGCAGAGGCCAGACTCAACAAGTCATTCAAAATGGTATACAATGGATTGAAGAACAAGGCCATCAAACTCGGCAATATGCCTATAATCGCCAATACGAGCAACGGAATAAAGGTTTTCATAAATAAATCTCTTCCCGGCAGCTTATCCTGGAAAGTGATGATGATCCACCCATAAATTGCACCGAAAATGGCACCGAAAATGGCTGCGAATGGAATGGCTATCAACGAAGCCATGATGCCGATACCGCCCAAAAACAAGCTACCCCCAAAACCAGCCGTCAATGTCGAAATACTCACAAAAGAAATTGGGATTCGCAAGATTGAGAATACTACTCCAATGATGACCCCCACAATGGCTCCCTCCTTCCAAGGCACTTTCGACGAGAGAGGAGCCCACTGATTCATACTCTGCACGGCTGAATCAGAAGCTGAAGAACCCTGCGCCCACGTTGCTGCTTCATCCACTTCCCCTTGCGAGTAACCCTGACCGAGCGCTTGCTGCTTTAACTCCTGCAAGGAATACGAAGACAGGTTCTGCTTGAAATAGTTCACCAGATCTTGATTTGGCATGAAAAACCTCTTTTTCTATTTCTTTTGAACTCAGTCTTTTAAATATTGTGCTATAGATGTGTTTAGAAAACCATATAAGGAGATCCGCACTCACCTCTTAATGCTCGACTGGGACAAACAACGCGAACAAATGGTTTCTGAACAAGTCCAAGCTCGAGGCATCCAAAACAAGAAAGTTATTGATGCTTTCCTTAAAACGCCCAGGCACCTCTTCATTCCGGAAGGGCTACGTGATATGTCTTACGAAGATCATCCTGTCAGCCTCGGACATGGACAGACCATTAGCCAACCTTACATTGTTGCCATGATGATCGACCGTTTGGAGTTAACGGGCAAAGAAAAAGTCCTGGAAATTGGGACTGGAACAGGCTACCAAGCTGCCCTGTTATCAAAGCTTGCTAAAGAGGTTTATACTCTTGAAATCGTACCCCCCCTTGTAGAAAAGGCCAAAGAACTCCTCAAAGAACTCAAACGCAAAAATGTCAAGATCCTCTACCGAGATGGCAGCGAAGGATATGATACGAAGGCACCTTATGACCGCATTCTCGTCTCGGCTGCCAGCAAAGAAGTCCCAAAACCCTTCCTCAAACAATTGAAAGTGGGGGGCATATTGATATTACCCATTGGAAATCGATTCCACCAGGAATTAAAGAAAATTCGGAAAACCAAAGAAGGCTTTGAAGAACAGACGCTGTGCGGATGCGTGTTTGTGCCTTTAGTGGCAAAGCCTAAATGACAAAACCATCCTTCTTCGCTAACAAAAGCTTACAAGACTGTCGTCTTGAACTCTAGTTCTGTTGAACCAAAGCTTTATAAATCCCTTACAGCTTCTCCGACGCATGGAATCTGCACGCGTACAAGAATGCATCAGCTGCAAGAAAGACATTGCCAATGACCGCGGCACTACGCGGTTTGCCTGCCCTAAATGCGGCGGGTACGAGATCATCCGATGCTTCAAATGCCGCGAAATTGTTTCTAAATACAAGTGCCCCGAATGCCAATTTGAAGGACCGAATTAGATTCTAACTAAAGAACCATTTACGATTTTAACTACATATAGAGGTGGATTTATTTCTCTGTTGGGTTGAATCTGCACGGGTCCATTTGTAGAATCGAAAGAATTGAGAGCCATTATTTTTTCCACCAGGACAGATCCCGTCATGGCTTTACTTTCTGAAGCCTTTGCCACTAACATCGCCATGTCGTAACCCATGCCTGCAGTGTAGAGTGGAGCTTCACCATACTTTATTCTGTATTTTTCAGTAAAATCGATGCCTGTACTTCCCAACGTAAATGGATAAGCGAGAGTGAAAACCCCTTCAGCAGACTTTCCTGCCGTTTCTCGCACTGAAGCCACACCCAGGTTAGGAGAGGCCTCGAAAAAAACAGAGCTTAGTTGCATTTCCTTTACTTGCTTCACTGCGTTTACTACTTCGACTGGAACTGCTCCGACGAATAGGAGAGCCTGTGGATTCTTCCGTTTGATTTTGAGCAACTGGGTGCGAAAGTCAGTCGTTTCTGGTTCAAAGCTTTCTTCAATTAAGATAAGTATATTGCTTTCGACTGCTTTATCGCGTATGGCCTGCGCAACAGAGGTACCGTACTCATCGTTCAGATACAAGAGTCCGATGCTTGTATATCCTTTTCTTAAAACTTCGAAACTTGGAGCAGCATAATCCTTTTCAGGGGAATAAAATCGGAAAGCATAAGGGCTTTTTGTCGTGACTCCCTTAGCTGAAACCAAGGTCATGACCAATGGAACTCTATCTTGGTTGACTAAGGAAATAAGGGGGACGCTTACGCGGCTAAAGGCTGAAACAATCATATTTACATGATCTTCTTGAACCAATTTATTGTAAGCAGACAGTCCCACTGAAGGCTTGGCTTGACTGTCTTCATAAATAATTTTAATGGAGAGATTTTTTGCGGTGAGTTCTTGTTTTGCCAATTCCATACCATTTCGGATGGACTCTCCCCAAATGGCAGCCGGTCCGGATAGGGGAAGAATAGCGCCTATCTTGAGGTATTTTTCTTCCTGACTTGATTGCTTAGCACAGCCCACGAAGATTAATACTCCTACCAACACGAGGAAAAGGATTGTGTATTTCATTTGCTATCGTTTAGTAATAAATATATTTAATTTTAACCCCCCACTTAGTGTAGAGTCATAATCTATATATAGGGGGGTACCTTACTATTTCTGTGGATCCTACACTGATACAGAAAATCGGTTTAACTAGGAATGAGAGCCTCACTTACCTAGCATTGCTACAGCTGGGAACATCCAAAACAGGACCTTTACTGAAAGAAGCGGGATTGAATTCAGGCAAAATCTATGAAATTCTCGAAAGTCTTAAGCTTAAAGGACTTGTTAGCGAATCCATGATAAACAAAGTGAAACACTTCACAGCGGCATCTCCCACTCAGCTCCTCGCCTACATAGACAAGAAAAAGAAAGAACTGGAAAAGGAAGAAGAGGCCGTAAAAGAGGTGCTACCTAGACTGGAAATCATCAAGAATAAGGCAAACAAAGAAGTAAAGGCAGTAACCTACACAGGGCTGAAAGGTATGCAAACTGCGTTCGAGGAATGCATGGCTGGTATGAAAGCAGGAGAAGAAAATCTAGTAATGGGTGCCACCGGAAAGAAAGATAAAAAGTTCAATCGGATGCTGCTTAATAAAATTCAAAAGGAAAGAGTTCGAAGAAGAATAAAGAATAGGCTAATCTTCTCTGAACGAAGTGAATATTTCCAGGCTTATTTGACGATGCCTTACACTGAAGTGCGTATTTTGCAAGGATTTACCCCTGTAGCCATCGATGTATTTGGAGAAGACAAAGTGCTGATCCTGAACTACGCTGAACCCTGCTCTTGTACATTGATTTACGATCATAATACCGCTACCAGCTTTAAACATTTCTTTGAACAACTCTGGAAGATTGCCAAAGCAAAGCCTTTATAAATCCTTTAAAGTCCCATCCGTTTATGGCCACTGTCATCATCACCTTCAAAATCATGCCGGAAAGCCCTGACGTAGACTTGGCTTTGGTTGAAAAACAAGCCAAAGACAAGATCACTGCCTGGGCTGGAGCGGGCGACACGCGAACGGAAATTGAACCCATCGCCTTTGGACTAAAAGCCCTTAAAATCACTTTCTTAATGGATGAGAAAAAAGGCGGCACGGAAACGTTAGAAGAGCAAGTCAATACCATTGAAGGCGTCCAAAGCTGTGAGGTTATAGACGTACGAAGAGCTGTTGGATAAATGGATCACACTCATAAAAAAATGTAACGAATAGAAGCGAGGTGCTCAAAAATGCAAGCATTTTTG
>CAYOJS010000058.1:3228-8765 GCA_964404345.1 uncultured Methanosarcinales archaeon | reverse complement strand
ATACAGATTCGACCCATTCCGGACAGAGCCTCAATTCCTATAACTTTATAAATCCTGGGCTTTTCAGACGAGTCTATGCCTTGGAAAATTACGAAGGTTTCTAAAACCCCTAAACTCAAAAATACGGTCTTTATTGAAGGACTGCCAGGCATTGGGAATGTGGGGAAGATTGCCATGGATATTATCATTGAAGAAACTAAAGCTGAGAAAATTCTTACCTTTTTCTCGGACCAACTTCCAAATACGGTCTTTGTGAATGAACAAAACCTGGTTGAACTGCCCAAGATCGAGATGTACTACAAGAAGGTCAAAGGACAAGACTTTCTCTTTATGAGCGGGGATGTGCAACCTACAACGGAGCAGAGCAGCTATGAATTCTGCCGCATGATCCTAGAAACATTGAAGTCATACCAATGCAAAAAATTGATTACGCTCGGCGGCATTGGACTGGGTCAGATCCCTAAACAACCTAAAGTATTTTGCACTGGGAATCATAAAGGCTTCTTACAAGAATTTGTACCCTATAAAGTGCACCTGAACCTTTATGGCATTGTAGGACCCATTGTGGGGGTTTCAGGTTTGTTGTTGGGGTTGAGTGATCCTGCCAAGATGCAAGCGGCTAGCTTACTTGCAGAGACCCTGGGGCATCCCATCTATATTGGATTTAAAGGCGCTCGTGAACTGCTGAATGTATTAAATGAGAAATATAAATTGAATTTAGGCTTGCAGAAGCTGGATCAAGAGATTAAAGGAGCGGACGAAGAATTTGAACGCATCCAATCCGGATTACCTCCTACGCAAGAGCCTGCCAAGAAGGTTAGCAAATATGTTCAGAAGATTGGCAAAATCAAAGAGACGAGCTATATCGGATGATACGGAATTTGAGTAATGGAAGAGTTATTTCTAGAGGAGAATTGCATTGTAAGAGCTCATTGAGCTTGGCTCTGGGCCTACGTTTTAGAGGAGCTCAAGTGGCTGTTCTGTATTTACCTGAAGCTCAACGAGCTAGCTTGGATATGTGGTTTGTGTTCTTTTCTATCGACGTGTTGTTCTTGGATGAACGGAAGAAAATCGTGGAGGTCAAGCGGGATTTGAGGCCTTGGAGGGTGTATACTCCTTCTAAGTCATGGGCTTATGCCGTTGAAATCCCATCTTATAGGGGCTATAAAGCACGTTTAGGTGATATACTGAAGTTCTAAGTGTCTTCACTCTTAAGTAGCATAAAAGCGAAAGATTTAAATACTTCTGGATCTCATGGTGGGTTAAATTCGATTAAAAAACACGTCCCAATTAATCAAAAAAGAGGGGAGGAACAAAAAATGGCAGATCCAACCAACGCGGAAAAAATTCAAGGCTTAAACAAAAAAGCCGCTACTGCCGCCATGAGGCGACAGGAGAACATGGAATTCGAGCGAGATATCACTATTACAGATGCTATTCGCGCCGTAATTCCCGAAGCCGACGATACTTATAGAGAACTCCAACTTTTAGGAGATCAAGACAAAGCCTATGATGTAGCTCGCGCTGCTATCAAAGGAAGAGGCGCTGCTCGTGTACGACATGCAACTGGAAATAAAAGTGCAGCCCCCGCCAACGAAGAAGAAGCCCTTTTAGAAGGAACCATGGCCTATGGAGGCACTGGTGTTGACGAACTAGCTGTAAACTTCGCCAAACATGGAGCCCGTATGCCTTCACTACTCGGCGCAGAAAGAAACGCCACGGACCGAACGGCAGAAGGACTCTTCAAAGCCGCAGGATCCAGCTTAGAAGGTAAGATTCGTCCCTTGCTTGATGATAAAGCAAAGAAAGATTTAGGCCTATCTGAAGATACCACTGCTCGCCAAGTTGCACGCGGACAAATGGACCGAGCCTACGCCCTTGTTCAGCAATCTGGACAGCGAGAACCCAAATCGCTCTACGCGCGATTGAACGAAGAATAGGTTTTTTTCTTCTTTTTTTCTTCTCTTTATTTTCTCTTTAAACGAAAGCTTTAAAACAACCTTTTGCGACAGTAACACTATGCCTAAAAAAACCAAAAGGCTTGAAGAAACCCTCAGTCCTGAAGAAGCTATTCTAGAAGTTCAACATAGACACCGACTAGGGCAAGCTTTTATGGGTGCTATTACTGTAAATGACACTGCGGCTGCTAAAGAAGCAGCTGAAAAGACACTTACTAAACCCGGCGACCCTCTTTATCATTTTGATGAACTAGACACAGATCCTGCTCTTCGAGAGAGGAATGCACAAGCTCTTTTTGAAGCGTACCTGCCTCGTCTTGAAGCCCCTCTAGGGATTAAATATGAACAACTAAAAAAAGATCCCAGCGCTCAGAAACACATCCTATGGGCGCTCTATGGAAGAACCAAAGACACCATTCGTGCTAACATTGAAAAAAACCGAGGCAATTACTACCTTAAACATAAACAGGCGATGGCAGCTCATGTCAAGAATATTGATGAAGAATTGCCTGTTTTGGCTACGGAACATATCTCGGATCAGCAACTACGACCGATTGCCAAGTATTTAAAAATTGATGAATCTGAACCTAGCTCCCAACAACTTAGACTCCAAGTTTATCAAGCAGCTCTTAAATATGAGCCCACGACAAAAAGTTCAAAATATACTGGTAAAGTAGTTCGATTTCCTGCTTCTCCCTTAGAAGATAAAATTGCTAAAGCACAAGGTGAATTAGCGGATGATTTAGATACAAAAGATAGCGCCTATAAACGAGCCGCTTAACACTACCTTTAAATATCAGTTCTTTATGGAGAGGAAGAGGGGGATAACTTGGACGAACCAAATGAAGTGCATCTATCGAACCGAAGCGTGTTTAAACTCGTCTTTGGATTTATCTTTGTCCTTGTGATTGCTAGCGTCTTATACTTGACTTATACCCATTATATGACCTCTCAAGCCCTATTGGATGTTAAAACAGAGCCTAGCAGCCCTCAGATCCTTCCTACTGAATCCGTACGCTTCCATGTGGACTTAACCAACCTGGGCCAAGCTGAGCGATTTGACGTTACTCTTACGTATCGCTTAATGAGCCTACAAGGACAGATTTTAGCGACCAAACAAGAAACCCTTGCGGTTAGCACGAGTTTATCCATAGACCGCGAAATGACCCTACCTGCCCGAGCACAGCTGGGTAAATATCAACTCAAAACCTTGGTCAATTACGGCAAAAATCAAGCGGCGAGCTCCCTCTTCACCTTTGAAGTGGTGCAACAGAAAAACACTCCGATCGTAACTACCCAACAAACGAGCAACGAGAATCCCACGACCCCTACTGAAACAACCCCAGATCTATTTGAAAAGTTCCAAGTCTTCCTCCAGCGCATTGAAGAAACAGCCACCACAAACCCAGCCGCAGCCCAAAATGCCTGTGAACAACAAACCAACCCCACCCAACACGACGACTGTTTGCGAGTCGTTGTCAAAACCAGCCGAAGAGCTGAGTTTTGTGATAGCATCAAAGATGACAATATCCGCGACAATTGCTATCTCAGCTTTATTACCGAAGGCAACTCAGCTCTCTGCGGGAAGATCACCTTAGAAAGCAACAAAGACTACTGCAACCGACTAAGAGACATCGACCTATTATCTAAGTACTACCAGACTCACCCCTAATACGTAATGTGTCAAGAATTGCCCCTATAATCTCTTTAGCAATTCTTGATCCATCAGAAATGCTCGGCATTTCTGGGACCCAAAGATGTTTGCATCTTTGTGGCACATCAGAATTCCGCCCACTGCCTGTCTAGAACGGCGGAATTCGTAATGTTTATATACCCAGCGATTTCTCAAAACTCTATGGACATTAACTCCGTCTCGGAAAGGGATTGTCTTCCAGTGCGGCTATACTTCTAGATTGCATTCTAACGTTCGATCACCCATAGCTCATTCATCCACCGATTTATCTTCAATCGGGGCTGTGGGATGCTCAACACTCCGCTTCGCTTCGTGTTGGCACCCCCACATCCCCTCCTTCGCAAACCTCCAATCGGGCCTGCGGGGCTCTCAACACTCGTCTACGATGCATTTTCAACAAGCTGTGGGGTTCTCAGCACTTCGCTCTGCGCTTCGTGCTGGTACCCCAAGCTTCTCATTCGCTACGCTCAGTCGGGGCTGTGGGGTAACTTGGAGTGGTAGTACTCAAGTACTCTGCAAGGAACTAGCCTATTTGGTTTGGGACCAAATGATCCCGGTTCAAATCCGGGCAGCCCCATTTTTCGAGGTGGCACATGACGGAAATTAAGTATGAAGATTTTCTAAAAGTAGACTTAAGAGTCGGAACTATTTTAGAAGCAGAAGAGTTTCCCGAAGCCCACAAACCTGCCTACAAACTAAAAATCGACTTTGGAGAACTTGGCATTAAACGATCCAGCGCCCAAATTAAGTCGGTCTATTCGAAAGAAGAGCTGATTGGAAAACAAGTTGTTTGTGCCACGAATTTCCCCCCAAAACAGATTGGGCCTTTCTTATCCGAGGTCCTCACCACTGGATTTGATAGTGAAAAAGGAGTGATTTTAACTACTGTTGATAAAGAGGTACAAAATGGCAAAAGACTCTACTAAACCAGTCGATGAGAAAGGCATCACCGTCAAGAAAGAAGACGACCTACCCGAATGGTACACACAAGTTGTTGTAAAATCACAACTAGCCGACTATGCACCCATCAAAGGCTGTATGGTATTGCGACCAAACGGATATGCTATCTGGGAACGCATCATGGACACTTTCAATGTAGCCATCAAAAAACAAGGTGTTTGCAACGCGTACTTCCCTATGTTCATCCCTGAGAGCTTCTTCCACAAAGAAGCGGAACATGCCCAAGGCTTTGAACCGGAAGTGGCTTGGATTGAAAAGAAAGGTGAAGGCGAAGAACGATTGGCCGTTCGACCCACCAGTGAAACCATCATCACCGACTTCTACCGACAATGGGTGCGTTCATGGAGAGACTTACCCCTAAAAATCAACCAATGGTGCAACATCTGCCGCTGGGAAACACAAGACTGTAAACTCTTTATCCGCAGTCGAGAATTCTTATGGCAAGAAGGACACTGCCTCTATGCAACGGAAGAAGGGTGTCATCAAGATACTTTGATCTTTTTAGAAGAATACCGAAAGATCATGGAAGAACTCCTTGCCTTCCCTGTCATCCTAGGCAGAAAAACAGAAAAAGAAAAATTTGCCGGAGCCCTTACTACCTACACCATCGAAGCGTTCATGATGGACGGTAAAGCCCTTCAAATGGGAACAAGCCATGATCTCGGGCAAGGATTTGCCAAATCCTTTGAAGTGCGATACCTAGGCCAAGATGGAGAAAGCCACACCCCCTGGCAGAATAGCTGGGGCATTTCCTGGCGCAGCATTGGAGCCATGGTCATGACCCATTCAGATGACAAAGGCCTTGTTTTACCGCCTCGAGCGGCACCGAACCCCGTTGTTATTGTTCCCATTTCATTTGATGCAAAACCTGAAGTATTAACAAAAGCCAAGGAACTTCAGTGCGACCTCGCTGAACATCATCCTCT
>CAYOJS010000058.1:0-3218 GCA_964404345.1 uncultured Methanosarcinales archaeon | reverse complement strand
AGACGATCGAGAAGGCTACACCCCTGGCTGGAAGTACAATGACTGGGAACTCAAAGGCATTCCTATCCGAATTGAAATAGGCCCTAAAGACCTTGAAAAAAGCCAAGTTGTGGTCGTACGCAGAGATACAGGCGAAAAGAAAGCCACTCCTCTTGCCCAGGTTAAAGTTGCGGTTAGCGAAACCCTTCAAGCTATGCAACAGGAGCTCTACCAAAAAGCCAACCAACGCCTTCAAGAAAACATTGTAACTGTTAACAACTGGTCCGGCTTTGAAAAATCCCTTAAAGACCGCAAACTTGCTCTCACCACCTTCTGTGGTGATTTGCACTGCGAAGAAGAAATCAAGGAAAAAACAGCTGCGACGAGTCGCTGCATGCCCTTAAACAACGAAGAAGCTCCTACGGGAAGTGTGTGCTTCCACTGCGGAGAAAAAGCATCCTGGAACGTATACTTTGCTAAGAATTACTAATTAATCCAACTCGAAATCCCCTTCTGATCTTTTCTTCTTTCTTTTATGCGAACCTTTCTTGGTTGCCATCTTCACAATTAACGCAATCAAAATCAGAACGACTACAATCCCTACAATCAATAAAACTGCGTTTATCAATGAAAACGAAGGCTGCTTGACGTCTGTAGACTCGCTGGAAGCTGATCCTTCTGGTAAAACCGGCTTTGGCTTGCTTTCGGCTATGATCGTGGGGGCAGGCTCTTCTGTACGTTCCTCGACAGAGGTTGGTTCTGTAACGGTCGGTTTTGGTTTTGAGACGGGTTCCTCTGAAACTTCCTGAGACTCAGCCGATTGAGACCCAACGATAGCCACTCTAAGCGTCTTTTCATCAGCTGCAATGCCACTGCTCTTGAAATACTGCGTCACCTTCAAGTTTTGACTTGTTGCAATCACTTCAAACAATATCCCGGCATCCCCTACTTTTTCAGCTATGGCATCAAAGACCACTTCTTGATTTGAATTCGGAGGCAATTTTATTACATTCTCCGGATTCTTAAATTTGAAATTCTCTGAAGACACTCGCACTACGACTTCCTCTGTAAAATCCCCCTTATTCAAAACCTTTACAGGAATCTTATAACCCCCCCCCAGAGAGAATTCTGCCGGGACGTTTGACAGGTCCCCCAACAAAAGAGTCTTGGTTCCCTTCACCGCTATCTTTTCAACCAACGTAGCCGCTACCTTTCGATCCACCATAAAGAAAGCAGCCATGTTCCTAACACCCCCACTATGAGGAGTCACTACAAAGGTAAGCTCTTTTGTCGTTAACGGATCCATTCGGATGTATTGCTTATCTGAATCTCGAATAGTGAACCCAGGCGCTTCTAGACTTATAACAAAACTATCCTGCACCAGATTTCCTGTGTTCTTTTGCGGATACCCGCTGTTCCTCATCCGTATCTTTACTTGATATTCTTTCCCCACAAACTGAGTTAAGGGGGTTACTATTTCTTCTATAAACGCTGATGGGCCAGATGTTAGCGAGTATTTTCCTAAATCCACCCTTCTCAACAAGTTCCCGCTCTGTGCCGAGTAAACCAATAACTGCATCGATAGGTCTTCCAAGTTCTGACGTGTGGCGGTTAATGGGCCTGTAGTCACATATTTCTCCGGGCGTAGTTTAAAATAAACTCTTTTTTCCTCTCCCGGATCAAAATGAATGTTCTGATCTAATTTCAAAGCAGAGACAAACCCATCCTGAGCAACAAGCTTAAAGAAAGCGTCGATCGGCGTATCCCCCACATTTTTCCAATCCATATATACATTGTATTCGTCCTCCCAATTCATCAATGGAGGGGTGTTAAAGTCAAATATGGACAATTGCTGCCATAAAAAGATCTTGAAACGCACTTGAGGATGCCCATCTGAAATCTTTAGCGAATCCCAGACGACCCAGGTCTTCCCATTCGCACGGTAGTCTTGATATGGAGAGATCAATCCATTATAATATGTTACCCCGTTACGGTCTGAGACTGTGATTCCTGCCACCTTTGTGTCATAATTTAAACTATTCAATTTAATAAAGTAATTTTCTACTTCTAACAAGTCTGTTCCCTTATAATTCTCCCCACTCACGTCCAAATAGAGGGGCTTGGTAAATTCCTCCCAATCCGCCCTAACGGAAGAACACAAAACCAAGACTAAAAAGGTGCTGAATAGAACCCAAGCATAACCGCGATGCATACGACCTCACAGATGTTTAAGCTTTATAAACTTTTCTTAATCTCTCTCTTGCTTATCCGTCTCTTTTTCCTCTCGATAAGCCCCATTTCCCTTTTGTTTCTCCTTCTTTGATTCTTCACGAAGTTCTTGCTTTTTTACTTCTCTGCTTTCTTTTTCGTCCTTTTTCAATTCGATATGCTGCTCTAACACCCCATGTTTTTGTTTTTGCTCTTGCATCGCTTTTTCTTCTCTACCTTTTCTTTCTTCCTTTGAATCGATACGCTGCCGCACTTCAAAACCTTGTGTTTCTTTCTTTTTCTCTTCTATTTTGACCCCATTTTGAGTGTCTTTATTTTCAGGCTCCGCAAGTCTATCCTCTTTTACTTTCTTTGAAAGCTTATGTTCAAACTCTAATTTTTTAACCTCATCTTTCAATTCTTTCTCCTTCAACCCGAAACGAGCCTTAAACTTTGTTTCTGCCTTTTCCCTCTTTGCTTCAATTGTTTTCTTTACCTCTTCTTTATTTTGGACGGCTTTATCTAGAATCTTGTTTGCCGTTGCTTTTTCTTCTGAGGATAGCTTTGTTGAAGCCTTAATGTCTGATTTGACCCCTTCTAGTAAAACCTCTTCTTTCTCCAATTCAACGTTTAACCGCATGTTCTTCTCCAATTCTTCCTTAGGATCATCTGAGGCCAGACTTTGCACGTTTTCTTTAACGCTTGAAATCCATTTGCTATACTCATCCTGCGCCTTTTGCGCCCTGTTTAAGTCCTGTTTTTCAGAGAACACCTTTACTTCCCACAAGTGCTTTCGAGCAATTTGCAAACCCTTTTGCGCTTTTGCTTCCTTATCAAAAGTGAATGAATAAGATACACTATCCAAGAAATTACCCCACTTATACGCGAAACTATCTGGACTCGCACCGAGCTGAACGCCGGCTTCAGCCATCAATGTGGGTGCACTTTCCTGCGCTAAGACTATATGTAGTGCCAACACGAAAACCAATGCGATACTTAACCCTTTTTTTATCATCTTTTCACCTGTACTT
>CAYOJS010000057.1:7524-8767 GCA_964404345.1 uncultured Methanosarcinales archaeon | reverse complement strand
AAACATGGAGTTTTTGGCTCACTTTTAAAGTGTGAACCAATTTTGAAATTGAACAGGGGGAAAAAGACAAGGCAAATTATTTAAAGAGGACCTGAACCCTGGGGGGTATGGTTGGAACAGCGGATGGATACACAATTTCTGCAAAATTAGGAGAATTATCCACTAAAGATCAAGTAGTCGCGTTGGCGTTTATTTTCAGTGATAACGGTCGAATGTGCTTTGATCGCACGAATTTCATAAGGCGAGTGGGTGGGGTGGCCCGAACGCATCAAGCCATTCCAGATTTAGGGCGCCTGGTGAGTGTGGACGGTCAGCCTGGAGTGACACGATTAGAAGCGGCTTTGAATCAGTTAGAAGTGCAGGGTTATTTAACCAATGGTGCATATCTTAGGATGTCTGAAACCGGCCGAGCTTATGTTGCTTCTAGTTTGACAAGGGCAGTCGAGGTGTTGCGCCCTTTGCGTGACGCCTTGGATTCAACTCCTGGATGATCCTTCTAGATACCGTTCATGCCACAATTGAAAATTCAACAGGCACCATAATTGCCGTGTGTAAAACAATTTGCTCTCATTTAATCGGTCAAAGACTTTTTCTACATAAGCTGGATTAAAGTATCCTTGTTGGCGCACCTTTTTCTCATCCAATACGCTATAAGCGTATTCCTTGAGTCCTGCATCCATCCAGCTGTCCATGGGGACAAAGAAGTGGGTTTTTTTTCGTTTTAGGACTTCTTTGGGCAAAACACCTGATAAGGCTTTGCGTTGGATCCATTTCTCTGTGTTTCCATGGAATTTGTAGTGGGAGGGGATCCGGCCAGCGAATTCAACGACCTTATAGTCTAAATAGGGTTCTCGGGCTTCAATGCTGGCGGCCATGGTGTTTTTATCCACTTTCATGAGTAAGTTTTCTGTGAGCAGGACTTTATTATCAAAGGTGAGCATTTCGGCAAATAAGTCTTTTTTCCCCAGGAACTGTTCTTTGGACAGTGTGTTCAAGGTTGAGAAAGGGTTGAGTTTTTGATTCACGTCTGGGCTAAAGAGTTCTTTTTTCTCTTCTTCTGTGAAATGGTTAATTACATTCATATAAGCCTCTAGTCGGGTAGGGGCGTGTAGGAAGTTGTTTCCGCGTCGGATGCCTTCTTGTCCGAGGTTTCCAGCGTACTTAAAGACAAGGTTCATGGCCCAGGCGGGGGATATGTCGACGGCTTTTTTGAGTGCCTTGCGCAATAAATGACTGCGCAAGT
>CAYOJS010000057.1:3706-7514 GCA_964404345.1 uncultured Methanosarcinales archaeon | reverse complement strand
GCAGTATGAATTGCTGTAACATCCCAAACAAGACCTTGAACATAAACTGGTATTGGGGGTAGCCGGCAAATTGTTCGTCTGCTCCTTCTCCGGTTAAGACAACCGTGACTTTTTTCTTGGCTTCTTTGGATAGCAAATAAGTCGGAATGCTGGTGGGGTCTGCCATGGGTTCATCCAGGTGATAAACCACTTTAGGCAGGATCTTGGTGGTGTCGGCGTTAACCCAGATCTCGTGGTGCTCCGTGCCAAAATGGTCGGCGGTGAACTTGGCCATGCTCAGTTCATCGCTGTAGTGCTTGGTGCCAAACCCAACCGTAAACGTTTTGATGTTCAGAACGCCCAGTTCATGCATCAGTCCAACAACTCCGCTTGAGTCTATGCCGCTGCTTAAGTATACGCCTAGGGGGACGTCGCTCATCATGCGGCGTTCGACTGATCGTAAGAGCAGTTCGTGCAGTTGTTTGGCATAGTAGTCTGCCGATCTTCCATCTGTATCGGGTTCAATAACTTGTTTCCAGTACGGTTTAATCGCCAGTTTATTGTTCTGTAAAATAAGTGTGTGTCCCGGCGCAAGTTTATAGATGCCTTCGAACATGGTTTCTAGGGAAGGGTTGCAGCGGAAGCCCAGGAACCAGCTCAGCGCTTCCAGGTTGACTTTTCGTTCAACAGGGTGTTCAAGAATGGCTTTGATTTCGCTGGCAAAGATGAATTGCCTGTTCTTCCAGTAATAGTATAACGGCTTCACGCCCATTCGGTCCCTAGCTAAAAACAAGCACTTTTTTTTAGAATCCCATAAGGCAATGGCGAACATACCATTGAACTTCCGGACGCAGTCCGTTCCCCATTCTTCATAGCCATGCGTAATGACTTCAGCGTCCGTATTGGTAATGAATTGATGTCCTTTTTTTTCTAGCTCGCTACGGACTTCTTTAAAATTATAGATTTCCCCGTTAAACACAACAAACACATCATGGTCTTCGTTCGTAACTGGATAAAGGCCTTTCTTCAAATCGATAATGGCAAGGCGGTTCATGCCTAGAGTGATGCCTTTATCAGAATACTGCGCTCGGTCATCCGGTCCTCGGTGTTCGATCGAGTCGGCCATCTTCTTCGCGAGTTTCTTGTCTTCCCAGTTGAATCCAAGGATGCCACACATAGGGGTTTAGAAACAATCCGGCTTTAAATAAGTGGCGTTCGAGAAAAGGGGGTTATTTAAGAGTTACGTTTTTATAGTTCCTTAGGAATAGAAGTACAAAATGATTAGATACATGATTTTTGATTGGTCAGGCACATTAAGTGATGATATCCGTTTGGTATACTTAGCATGCATGAGTACATTTGACCGTCTGAACAGACAACGTATTTCTTTTGATGAATTTAAAAGAGAGTTCGAAATTCCATATATGAATTTCTGGCGAAAGTATTTTCCAGATATTAGGAAAGAGGATCAGGATCGTTGGTTTTTAGAAGCGATTCAGAAAGTGGGCGATCCAGTGCCTTTTCCAGGGATAAGCAAGCTTTTAGCCACTCTGCGACACCAAGGGAAACGCTTAGCGGTATTAAGTTCAGTTCCACACATTAAATTATTACAAGAAACTGCCCATTACGGATTTTTAGATTTTTTTGAGGAATTAAATGGGGGAGTTCACGACAAAACAGAAGTTTTAGCCAAAATAATCACTCGGAGCAAATGTATGCCTGAAGAGGTAGCTTATGTAGGAGATATGGTTCATGACATCGAGGTAGGAAGGCAAGCGGGGGTTATTACCGTAGCAGTATCTTGGGGGTATGATTCAAGAAAAAAATTGTTAAATGCTCGTCCAGACCATATTGTAAATTCAGTGGAGGAGTTAGAAAGCCTGTTGAATAGTTAAAAAAGTCGTAAATCTTTTCTTTTTTGTCTAAATAATTCGCTTAGCCAAAAATATTTCCGGGCAGGGCGGAAATTTTCCGATTTTCGTTGGTTCATTCTTTTAAAGGAATCACAGTTGCGTATTGGAATGTATAGAATTACTATATGTACAAAGAGGGCGCAAAGAGAGTTTGAGAAAGTATTGCTTTTAAGGTCTTCTATTACAGAAAAATTAGAGCGATTAAAACAAGAACCAAGAAAAGCATTAGAAGCTCATAAATTAAAGGGTAAATGGGAAGGGTTTTGGAGTTGCTATCTCGGAGGTGATATTCGTCTGATTTACGAGATAGATGAAGAAAAAAGGGAAATTGTAGTCTTCTCAGCAGGATCGCATAAGGTTTATTAATATTGCAATTCCCAAGTCTTTACACCTTTCTTCTTGGCTTCCTTGTATTCTTTAAGAGCAGCCAAGGTCTCCGGTTTCCGTAAGAACCGCTCTTCTTCCGTAAGTCTTCCGGCTTTCTTTTTCGGTATCTGAATGGCTTCTTGTTTCATGGGGGAAGGTAAGTTTGTTTTGTATTTAAAGTTTATGAATTTTTTAATGTCAGAATTCCACCTATCTAAGATAGGTGGGGTGGGTGGAATTCTGAGTCATGCTCAAGAACCACTAGATGCATCAGATGGAAGAAGCTTCGTTTCATTCCACCCTTCTATGAAGAGTGGTTCTTGACAGTTCAATCGTAAGCATAATCATGGTGCTTGAATCGTAAGAAAACAACGTCTTGATCTAGGATCTCAAAGATAATTACATAGGAACCAACATGGGCGGCACGTTTGCCTTTAAGGTTATATTTCTTCATAGGGTAATGTTCCGGGTTTTGTAGGATTTCTCTAATTTTGTCCCAGAGCCTCCCGTAAAGAACGTTATCTTTTTTGACATCTTTCATGTCATTTTGAAACGGTTTGGGAAATACAGGACGATACATTAGAAGGATCGCTCAAAGTACTTTTTAGCATCTTTTACATTGTCAAATTGTAAGAATTTTCCTTTCTTATAGGATTCTTCGCTTGCTTCTACCGCTTTTATGAATTTCTTAGAGAAGCGCTCTTCGAATTCAGAGTGGACAATCTTTCGACACTTGATAAGGATCTCGTATTCCTTTTTAGGTATAGATACGGTTTGAGCCATGTACAGAGAGAAGACGATCTTGTATAAATAGTTTTGTATGTGTCAGAATACAACCTATTTTGAATAGGTGGAGTGGGTTGTATTCTGATCACGATCAAGAACTGCTTATCTATAAGGTGGCATGACTGCACTGTTACAAAATAATGGCAGTCATACCACCTGGGTTATGCCTGGCGGTTCTTGACGTTTTTTCCGGAGAAATCGTAAGAATTACGATCCTATTCTCAGCTTATAAGTTCAAGCTTTCCATCAATGACTTTCTCCAAGTAAGGCTTTCGGTTGTTGGGGTAATAGTGATCTTCAAGCTGGATTCGTCCAGAAGCACCACTAAAGTCAATTTTTTTTAATCCTTGTTGTATTGCTTCCACAGATTCACCCTCTTTCATAGCGTCTTTTAAAGCATACACTATGTCATAAGCAATGTCTCCAACAAAGGCAGGTGGTTCTCCATAAGCTTGTTTGAATTTCTCAATAAAATCACTGGCAGGTTGGCTGAAGGCAAAGACTGTTATGCCTTCGGCACCTGAAGGTTTTATTTTTCCTGATGTGAGCAGGTTGGCAAAGTTTTCATGCACTAGGAAGGGGGTCTGGATGTTGAGTTCTTTACGTTTTTGAGACAACATTAGCAAATCGTTGAAATTAAGTGTGGCAAAGATTCCGTCTGGTTTTTTCCCGTTAATGATGGCAATATCGGTAGAGAGGTCGTTACCGTCAAAGTTTTGAACGATTCGTTGTTCAACCACCGTTACGCTGGTAGCTTCTGCTGC
>CAYOJS010000057.1:0-3696 GCA_964404345.1 uncultured Methanosarcinales archaeon | reverse complement strand
TTGAAGGTCGCTAAATGGGCTAACCCCCAAGGATTGTTTACAACGAGAGCAGCGACGTTCTTTCCAGGTAACTGTTTTAGCCATTGCTCGAACACGCCTTGGTTTACAGCAACGGGAGAGTGAAACACATAAAAGTAAGGGCTCTTTTCAGTCACCGTGTCAGGCAAGGCAGAAGTACTTATCAAAATTACTTTTTGTCGGTCGATCTCAGGTATGATAGCATTGGCTAGGAAGTCCCATACACCCCCAATGATGATTTTCACGCCGTCTATTTCGGTGAGTTTTTTTACAGATGTTACACTCTTGATAGGCTCGGTTCCATCATCTTCATAGATTATTTGAAGGAGTTTTCCATTAATCCCTCCTTTGGCGTTGATTTCCTTCACTGCAAGGTCGATGCCTTTCTGGGCATTTTCGCCGTATACAGCTGCAGTTCCAGTTAACGGTAAGACCGCTCCTATTTTTATGGTATCTTCGCTTCTTTTTTCGGTACAGCCTAATATGAGAACTAAGATAAAAGCAATAAAAAAAAGTTTTTTCATTTAGTATGTGGAGAATAAGCACAGTTTATATGATTTGCGCTGGTTTCCTCTTCATCACTTTCTTATAAATCTCAATCAATCGCCTGGCATGTTCTTCCCAAGTAAGTTTATTCTTTTCAATCGTTTTTCTTCCTTGGCTGGCAAGTTGGGTGCGAAGTTTGTCGTTTTTGAGCAGTTCTTGAATCGCATTTCGGAGCATCATCGGGCTTCGCGGAGGTACCAATACACCATTTTCTCCATTTTTAATCAGTTCAGGAATGCCGCCCACTTCCGTTGCCACCACCGCCAAATCACTCGCGAGTGCTTCATAGAGCGTGTTCGGTCTTCCTTCACTGTGGCTGCTAATCACAAGTAAGTCTGCGGCGCTCATGTAGTGAGCGGTTTCTTCGCGACCAAGCACCCCTCGGAAGTAGGCGTGGGGAAGCTGTGCCTGTAGATGGGAGCGTAAGGGTCCATCTCCTAAGATAACAATAGTGGCATCAAGGTTTTTGACGGCTTGGACAAAGTCTTCAAGGCCTTTGACAGGCACTAGGCTTCCAACAAATAGGATAATCTTTCCGCTGGGCAGTTTGAGTTTTTTCCGCAGTAACATCTTGGGTCTAGGTTTAAACAATCCCATATCGACTCCATTGGGAATGACATGGATCTTGTCGGTATGGAGGCCTTTGCGAGTGAAGGTTTCTTTTTCTTTGTCGCTTACAGCAATGATGGCATCGGCTTTGTGGAGTGCTTTGAGCAGGTGTCGCATGCTGCTATAGTCTAAGTAGTAATCCATGCTGCCTCGCAGGTGCATGACAAGGGGTACTTTCCATTCCTCCACGAGTTTCAGCACGCCTGGGCCATCAGGGTAGGGGTTGTGGCAGTGGATCAAATCTGGCTTTTGGATATTTCTAAGGACATACCTCGTAACGCTTTTCGCATAGAAAGTTGGAGCGAAGGGGTAGAACAGTTTTTTTGGAACAGGATAAAAATAACGAGGGTAGTGAACGGTATATCCTTTGCCTTCTTCTTTTTCAGGCAGTTGAGAAAATTCATGGTGCGGAAACCAGTTGTAACGCAATACCTTGGCTTTTGGGCTTATGACTTCCACTTTTTCTTTTACACTCACAGCATTGACACTATCTTGAATAAAGAGGCCCATGGTTTCATGGCCTGGACAGGGCCATTCTTGGCTGAAATAGAGTATTTTCATACCCACCTTGTCTCCTTGTCCATAAATACCCTGAACCATAACTCCACATTCAATAAACACCACAGTTTATTGCAGGAGAGAAAGTCGCTCTTCTCAACTAGTTTTTTAACATAGTCTTCGTTGAAGATCTTACGTTGCAAGCACTTCTTAGATAGCAAGATCTTTTTGAAATAGTTCTTCAAGTCTTTCTCCAGCCATGGCCCAAGCGGGGTGGGAAAGCCTTTTTTCTCTTGATGGTACAGCACAGCCGGTAGTTTAGGCTGCATGGCTTCTTTGATAATCGCTTTGAGTGCGTGGTGGTGTAGCTTTTGTTCGAGAGGAATGCTCAAAGCAAATTCAACCATTTCATTGTCGCAGAGAGGAACACGAGCTTCAATGCTGTGCGCCATGCCTACTTTATCCTCAACCACAAATAGGCTCGGTAAATATGTTTTCAAGTATAAGTATTGCAGGCGCTCGCTGTCCGTAAACTTCTTTCCTTTAAGCACGTTAGCAATGGCTTGTTCCGAGGAAAACTTGGTTTTCTTCAGAAACTCATGTGTGAGCAGATTCTTTTTTTCTTTTTCGCTGAATACAATGATCAATCCGTATTGCACTTCTGGATTCACATAGGGCATAAGTAAATAGTAAAGCATATTCAACCGATTCTTTCCAACGAGCAGGTCTTTGAACAGTTTAACCAGGTGCCTTTTGCTTTTCTTCAGTTGTTCTCGGTGATGCAATGCTTTGAACACGGCGTAGCCGGCAAACAATTCATCGCCTCCATGTCCAGTCAAGACCACTTTGACATGTTCACTCACTAACTTAGAGACATGGTATTGGGAAAATGTAGGGATGCCAACGCGTGGTTCATCCAGGTGATAAATAATCTTTTCCATGTCTTTCTCAAAGTCTTCTTTTCGGATGACGACTTCATGTAGAACGGCACTTGTTTTCTTGGCTACAGCCCTAGAACACGCCCGTTCATCGTATTTGCCGCCAATGTCAAAGGCGCCGGTAAAAGTTTCAACACGACCTTTGACAAGTTCGCTCGCCATCGTTGTTATAGTCGCCGAGTCAAATCCTCCGCTCAAATAGCAGCCCAAAGGTACATCACTAATGAGGTGTCGTTTGACACTGTCGCGTAGGATGCGTTTAAATTCGCTCAACAAGTGCTCATGTGTATGCCTTTCATACTTAAACGTAACATCCCAGTACTTGCCATGCAATAACTTTTTGCCTTTCAAGCGAAGGTAGTGGCCGGGAAGTAAGGTTTTGATGTCTTGGAAGAAGGTTTTGTTGTCCAGGACGTTTTCAAAGGTTAAGTATTCCGAGATGGCTTCTAGGTTGGGTTGTCGATGAACCGTATGCGCCAGGATGGCTTTGATTTCGCTGGCAAAGATGAGCTTGCCTTCTTTCCAGTAATAGTACAACGGTTTGACTCCCATCCGGTCCCGAGCGATAAAGAGTTCTTTTTTTTGGCTGTCCCAGATGGCAAAGGCAAACATTCCGTTGAGCAGTTCCACACTTTTCTTGCCGTATGCTTGGTATAAGTGCAGAATGACTTCGGTATCTGTGTGGGTGTAGAAGGTGTGTCCTTTGCGTTCGAGTTTGGCTTTGAGTTCAGGAAAGTTGTAGACTTCGCCGTTGTAGGTAATGACTAGGTTATTATCTCTGCTGAAGATGGGTTGTTTTCCTGTTTTCAAGTCAATAATGGCCAGTCGTCGGTTGCCTAGGCTAATGTGCTCATCAGCATAGAATCCGTCGTCGTCCGGTCCTCGGTGCTGAATGAGGTCAGCCATCTTTTGGACGAGTTTCTCGTCTTTCCAATTAAAGCCTACAATGCCGCACATGCTGTTAAGAAGAGGGTTTTATTTATATAAATGGTGCTCTCGTCAGAGGGGGTTATTTAAGGGTTTTGGAGGAATGGCTCTGTCCGGAATCGTAGAAAAAGCTATACTAGCGATTAAGACGCTCCTCTAA
>CAYOJS010000056.1:0-8876 GCA_964404345.1 uncultured Methanosarcinales archaeon | reverse complement strand
TGTATCGGGTATCTACGAAAAGGCCATGGCTGCACAACGAGCCGGCTACAAAAAAATCCTTATTCCTAAATGGGCCCCTTCTGTATTCACGGTAAGTCTGTCTGCTAATTTAACCGATTACACCCTCAATCGCACCCGCCTGAACCAAACCCATGTTACCGACCTCCTCTCCAACCTTTCCTTGCGGGTCGTTAAAATAGGAACCCTGGATGAAGCCCTGTACGGGTTTACCGGGCAAAATTTCACCCAAAACGCACAAATCGAGACCAATTCAGACTATACTTTGATCATGCAACAAATTGCAGATGCTCTCTGCAACCGAACCTTGTACTTACAAGGGATGATTGAAAAGAAAAAAATAAATTACACTGATAACAATAACCTCAGCAAAAAAGCGACGGCTACGTATACCTCGGCAAGGTACTACTCTACGGCCAGTTATTGCTTTTCCCAAAACATTCGACTCTTGGCCAATATCCTTCAGAACGTTTCTAATAAGGACCGTTATCAACGTGCTTTGGACCTTACCTTATCGGTTCATCAACTTGATGCTAAAATGACCAACAAAACCCTTCAAACCCTCAGTGACTTAGAAACCTACATGATCGTGAAAGAACGGATTTTCGAAGCCCTTGAATCTCTTAAAGCCATCAATGCCAGTAATGTCTCTTCTAACTTATTGGCGTATTCTTTAGAACGATATCACAGCGCCAAAGTCTGGAGCCAATTCTTTGGGTTGCCGGGTCAACCCTTAACCTTAGACCCTGATAGCTTGAAAGAAGGCTGCCAGAAAAAGATCAATGAAGCTGAAGAACGGCTTAGCTATGTGGACCTTTACGCCCCAGGTTATACCCGCCGAAGCCGGGAAGAACTTAATAGAGCCTATACCCGCCGCGAAGAAAGAAGCTATGCCCTCTGCCTAAGTACGGCTTCCCGCGTCAAAGCAGAAGCGGATGTCTTTATCATCGCCAGTGGAGTCGATCCAGACCAACTAACTCCTCTCGCCATCGAACAAGTGCTCGCTGCGAAACGCGTCATTGCCCAAGAACAAGCCAAAGGCCTCTTTCCCATCTTAGGATATAGCTATGTCGAGTATGCGGAAAGCCTACTTCAAGATGATCCGATTTCATCCATTACCTTCTCCCAATACGCATTGGAATTGAGCAACTTAGATGTCTATTTCCCCCAACCCAAGAAGGCGTATACACTGTCAGGAGATTACTTGTTCTTTATCCTTATGGGCGTGATTCTTGGTGTTTTAGGAACGAGACTCTATTATTTGAAGCATCGCTGAATGAGGTTTTAGTTCATTTAATAGATATTAGATTCGGTTCGATGTATTCCGGAAGTTCCGTAATTCTTCCGAAAAACCCAAGCAAAGCTATATAAAGAAAAAGAGATTATATTGTTTTATGGAACGAAAACTCTCAGCCGTCGTCTCAAAAGATGGCAGGTATTATGTTGCTCGTGGTGTGGAAGTTGAGCTAGCCAGTCAAGGGAAAACTTCGCAAGAAGCTCTCAAGAACCTTAAGGAAGCCTTCGAATTGTGGTTGGAACCCGCTGTATGAAACTCCCTGTTCTCTCTGGAAAGAAAATGGTCAAGATTCTTTTCCAATTTGGCTTTGAAGTTTTAGATCAAAAAGGAAGTCATGTCATTCTGGTTGGTTTTCGGAATGGAATGAAAAGAAAACCTGTCGTGCCGATGCACTCGGAATTAAGAAAGGGAACGCTTCTAAGCATACTTAAGCAGGCTGACCTTACTAGAGAAGATTTAGAGAACGTGTTGAAATAAAAAACCCAAGGAGACCCGAAGGCCTCCCCGGGAAAAAGAGGTGAGCGTTCGACGGGGAGTACGTCGAGACTCTATTTAAACTTTTCGTTCAAATACCATTACAAAATGGTGACAAAAATGGGGGTGGAGGAAAACGGTGAGAAATGTATACTCCGCTAACCTTTTAAAAGCAAAAGAGCTTCCTTTCTCTATGAACTGCACTTGTGGAAAACCTGGCACGGTCAAACTGTCCTATACACAACTGTGGTACTGTAAGAGCTGTTTCACCCGGCTGATCCGACACCGCGTCCAGAAAGACCTGCGGCAGAAGAAGTGGTTTAAAGGACACGACACGGTTTACTTGCTGAATGATGGCAGCAAAGAACACTTCATTGCGAGGAAGCTCTTAGAAACGATCTTTGAACATCGCATGAAGGTCCATTCGGTTAAGACATTCAGTAAGGTGCGAGGCAAAAAGATAAGGCCGAGCAACCTCGATCGAGAAGTCACCCGAAAATTTGAACGGTTTCTTACCGAAGAAAAACCAGCAAAAGACACTGCTTTTCATTTTCCTTCAGCTGTTTTAGAAGAAGAGATGGTTCAACTCTGCCATCTTCTTGGCTATAAAAAGGTAAAAAAAGACAGGCGACATCCCTTACTAGAAGCGATGGAGAAGCGTTACCCTGGAACGCTCTTTGGACTCTACCGAAGCTTTCACGAATTAACCTGAACTTCATTCTTCTCTTTGATCTTGTTCAGATAGGATTCCAAGCGATCCATTAACTTTGCCAAGCTGCTCACTAAGTGCTCCGCCGTAGCTCCAATATGATCGACTCGGGTGTACTGAGTATTTAACAAGTCAATCGAAGACTCTAAGGATTGCAAGTTATCTTTACTTGGATTTTTTTTGAAGGCGTCCAACGCCGCCATGGCATCAGGAAAGGTATGCTTTAGAAAAAGCTCGATGTTCCTTTTTTCCTGATCAAGGTCTGTCAATTCTTCATCGCAATCCACATACATCTCATTGAATGTCTCTGAGATCTCCTCCAGTAGATCTTCGGATTGCTTTCCCAGATCCATTACTTCACCACACTATCAAATGCCGACTTTACCGTGTTACTCGGAATGGCAAAACCCAGATTGTCATTTCCCTTAATTCGGAATGAAGTAATTCCCACAATCTTTCCATACTTATTAATCAAGGGCCCTCCGGAACTGCCTGATTCAATCGCTATATCCACTTGTAAGACATCTAAGAATACACCCACATTTCGATGAAGGGCACTCACAATGCCCTCAGTTGCTGAAAACGTCAAACCAGCTGGATTACCAAGAGCCACTAACTTCTCCCCTGTCTTTAGAGCGTCGGAGTTTGTAAGCTCCAATATCGGTAGGTTATTTGCCTTAATCTTTAAAAACGCGAGGTCATGCTCGGGACTTTTATACACCACGGATGCGCTATACATGCTTCCTGACCGTAACGTCACGGAAACACTTTTTGAATCCTGAACCACATGGTTGTTCGTCACCAGGTACCCGTCAGACCGAATGATAGCTCCGCTGCCCAAGGCTTTGTCTGTCGTTATGCTTACGATGCTGTTCAATGCTCGATCTACCACGTCTGAAAAATCCTTTGGAAGATTACTGGACGCTTGCAATTTACTCTTCAAATCGTCCAACTGTATATTGCTTTTTTGTTCTACCTCAGAAACCGTTTTCAACAATGACTGCATACGCGCCTGATACTCATCTCGAATTCCCTTGATCGCTTGCTCCACTACTTTATCCTTGCTCTCCACCCGATACTCCAATGCTTCTTGATTTGAACGCGTCTCGTTCTGCAACAAGTCAAACTTAGACTGAAATTCCGACCTTAAATGACCCATCTGACGTTCCGTATCCCCTTTGAGCACATTTAAATCCGAATATAAGTAAACCAGAATCCCCCCACTGATCAGCAAGTTAAGCGCAAACATCAACAGAATGTGATGCTTAGCAAACGTGCCTGCATCCTCCCAAGGCATTCCCATGCTTCACTCTCGAGAATGAGGGTTTAAAAAAGTTTCGACCGATTACGACTTTGCCAGTTCCCACATCGTCGAAAAAAACTTCTTGAAGGCGTCTGCAGCCTCCTTGCTATGCACTCGGATTACAATGGGTTTCTTGAACAACATGATGAACAAGACCGTGTCTTTGTACACGTTTAACTCAGTGAAGGTATTATTATGCAAGAATCGCACCTCGTGCGGAGCTGTCTTCAAGAAAAAACCCACTCGATCTGCATAGGTACGCATATTCTCATTGAAGATGATCTTGACCGTATATTTTTTTTTCTTCGTTTGTTCATAATACTTGGAGAAGAACCAATCGGCTTGCTTTGGATCGAGGCCTTTACTTGCTCCGAAGATGTAATTGATATCTCCTTTTGATAGCGATTTGATAATATCCCCATATACGGTTTGCATCCCCTCCCAGCCGTAGAAAACTTCGATGTCCACTTGTTCTCTTGTTTTTTGGTACTTGGCCAGTAATGTGGGTAAGAGTTGGCTTACTAATTCTTTTTCCTGATTTAACTCGGCTTCCTTTTGATTCAGGAAATCCTTTAGTCTTTCAGGGTCGGCTGCGCTGAAGTGCAAGACCCCCTGCTTTTTTACGGTGGAAACAATGCCTTTTTCCATCAGGCGGTTGGCCACGTCATAAATTTTTGAAGGAGAGATTCCTGATTTTTTGGCAAGTTCGGTACGGGTGGTTTCACCCAGTTCGAGAAGAGCAGCGTAAATACGCGTTTCTCCTTGCGTAAAACCGATCTTTTTAAGCTCATTTATCTCCATTATTGCCCCCTAAAGGGACACTCTTATTTATATATTTATATTTCCTATCAAGTAGTAATACTATGGAGAACAACATGACTCGAACCTGGACCCTGATTTTAATGGTACTGATCTTGTTTAGCAGCTGCGCCCCCAAAACTCAAACCAGTGTCAAAATCGGCGGTCTTTTTGCTCTTACGGGATATGCGTCTTGGGTTGGCGAAGCGAGTCGAGATGGATTTCTTATGGCAGTGGAAGATAGCGGGATGAAGATTCCTTATTCCATTGAAGACGATCAATCCGATCTTAAGACAACTGCGACGGCGGCTCAGAAACTCATTGATGTCGATGGTGTTTCGGTTGTGATTGGCCCGGAATGGGCTGAATTTGGAGAAATCATCTTCCCCATCTCACTTGATCGGCAGACTCTTTTCATTTCTCCCTGGATGACCTTTGAATACAGCCCTGAAAAAATCAAGTACTACCTGAGCGCGACGCCCAATGAACGCATTGAACTCCATCGCCTCACCCAATACATGATCCAACAGGGTGTGAAAAAACTAGTATTGGTTTATAGCAACAATGCCTGGAGTTTTGGCAACATCCAGATCGTGAACGATGAATTCCAAAAAGCCGGCATCCAGGTACTGGATGAGTTCAAGATCAACGACGAAGATAAAGACTTTCGAACGGAGGTTCTACGCGTTAAAGAACTACAGCCTGATGCGATCTACTTTGCGATTGCTACGGATGATGGACAAGGAACCTTTGATAAGCAACTGGTTGATTTAGGAGTTCATTATCCGATGTATGTTCCCTATGCTCGCGGTGGAAGCGATGTTTTCCTGGAACATTATGGAACGTATGCTGAAGGTACAGTGTTTCCTGCTCCTAAACCTTACAAAAACATGGAAGCCTTTGCTAGTAAATATGAAGCTCGTTTTGGAAAGAAACCCGGAGCAATTAGCGCCGCTACTGCGTATGATATGACAACTCTTGTACTGAAAGCCCTCCAATCTGGCGCTATCACTAGCGAACAGGTTCGCGATTATCTACTTGACTTGAAAGATTATGAAGGCTATAGCAACACGATTACCTTTCGAGATGGCCACGTAGCATCCGAAGAAGTGGTCATTAAACAGATTCATGATGGAAAGTCGGTTGTTGTGGGATAACCCCTAAGGGATTCCAATGTACTTATCCACACTTAAATTGCCGCCTCCGAGAATGATCAGAGCCAGAGCGGTCGTTAAGAGTAAGATGACGTCTGTTACAGGACTACCCGTGACGCTTATGAACATGGTGACTTGCGTTAGGTACAATGTAGACAGGGCAGCCACAAAACGCGTCCAAAGACCTATCAGTAACAACACAGCAAAGATGAGCTGTAAGAAACCCATTACAATGGTAGACGTACCTCCAGGCATGGATACCATTTCAAACGAATTGCAGAATGATATGTGTGTCGGTGCTTGCTGAATCAGCTTCACGAACAATCCTTGGTAGAAAAAAACAAGCCCTAAACCAAACCTTAAAACAAGCGCCCCTTGATCCCGAAGACTTCCCCTCTTTACATCGCTTTCTTCTGCAGGGGCCTCAGAGAGGTCTTTTGACCAATCTAACTTAGCTAGGTCTCGCTTGATGCGCTCTTCACTAAAGCCCATCTTTAATTGGTGCCGAACAAAATGATACACTCCTTCTGCCTGAGACCACTTTTTAGACCTCTTTTCCTGGCGAATGACGTAATAATAGGCCCCACTTAGAATAAGGGCGGCTGTTACTAAGATGAACATAAATAATATATTACCCATTTTATCTCTTTCTCTTTACTCGTTGAGGTTTCTTGACGATCTGCTTTCGCTGAATCATGATGATCACAAAGGTAATCACAATCAACACGCCTAATGCGGTCAACAAGTTAATCAACCAAGGATTGACTTTCTGCTCCAAACTCGGCAAGACATGAACGATTAGATCTGTTTTTTCCTCATCACTTCCTGACCGCACGATCATTCTAAACGTCTGATCCCCCTCTGGAGCAGTATCGTACGCATAGACTCTTAACTCAACATCTCGCGTTTGCCCCGGAGGAATCAATAAGACACTGCCTTCACTTACCGTATACGTACCCCATGGTTCGGTTCCTTCTGCAAAGACTTGATAGGCGTGCGTGCTGTCATCGTTGTTCGTGATCTTAATTGGGAAAACAGTGCTGTCTCCACTTCTAGCGTCTCGGCTTTCCAACACCAAGACCTTGGACGTTCGCTCAGCCGCTGTAATGAAATTCAACTGCCGCACGCGAGGCGTCTTGGCTACTTGCTTTACAATGGTTTCATGCACTACTTGTCGCGAGGTTTCGACTTGCGGCGCTACTTGTATCTGGGCTGTCTCGAATATATCCGGGACATGATTGCAATTCGCATCCATCAATAAGCCATGACCTGTACTGATCTTACACTCGGAAGGCCCGCCGAATAAAGGCGGTGGCATGATCGGATATGGAGGGGGGAAGATGGGGGGGAAAACAGGAGGAACTCCGCATCCCTGCACACTGAAGGTGGCCGTGCGACTATCGGTTCCGCCGCAAGGATCTCTTACTGTGAATGTTATGGTCTCGGAAAGACCTCGGTTCATGGGCTGCGTGATGGTGACGACGTGCGTTACAGGATCAATGCTTACTGTGAGCACTTGATTTCCAGAGAAAGTAAATGTCAGTTGATCATCTGTATTGTCTGGATCGGTAGCGAAATTGTCTAGGTCAAATGTTTGAAATTGTTGCTGGCAATTAATGATTTGATCCGAAATTGAACTTAAGGTTGGAGGCTGCGTGCAATTGGTACCCCCTGTACAAGTACCTCCACACCCATTCAGTACAGAGTTTACGCAGGTTTGACCTGTCGCACATGTTACACCACAACCAGCTACTAAGCCGCAGCCTGTTGTTGGGGGCTGGCACGTACCGCCACAGCCGTTTGTTGTGGAGCCCACACAAATATATCCATACCCTACTTGCGAGCAGGTGACTGGACAACCACTCACTAAACCACAACCCACTGAAACGTTTATTGGAATGCACGTTCCTCCACATCCATTTAGAGAAGCGCCTGAACACGTAAAGCCTGCCGGACACTGCGTTTGACAGCCTGCAATCGAACCACAACCCAGGCTGTTTGTTAAACACGTTCCACCACACCCTCCTGGCGAAAAGCCAATGCACACATCGCCGGAGCTACATGGATTTTGACAATTCGCTAACGCTCCACAACCTACTGTGGTGTTTGCAGGAACACACACACCGCCACAGCCGTTCGGCATGAAATTTGAGCATACAAATCCATTGGCGCATTGAGGCTGGCAACTGGTTAAAGCTCCGCAGCCATTGGTTGAATTATTTGGCGTACATGTTCCACCACAACTGTTTGGAGTGAAACCCGTACAGGTGAAACCTTGAGCGCACTGAGCTGAGCAGCCCACGATCGGACCACACCCTGCCAATGGCGGCTGGCACGTACCGCCACACCCCCCTGCTGTTGAGCCGACACAATTAAAGCCGTTTGCACACTGCTGTGAACAACCTGAAATCAAGCCACAGCCTGTTGTTGAAGGCACACAAGTTCCGCCGCAACCACCCTGAGTAGAACCTGAACAGGTAAACCCTGAAGTACACGTCTGCTGACAACCTGATATTAAACCACACCCTTGCGTATTTGCTGCCGAAACAATATACCTACGCGTGACACTGACAGTGCCACAATTCCCATCGGAAACGGTGAAGGTTATTGTTTCATCCAAACTCTGCGTTCCCGGCGGATAACTAACGCTGACGATATGACTTAAAGGATCAATAAAAACCGTTAATCGGAATTGCCCTGAAACCGTGTAGGTTAACCCACTATCTAATGTATCTAGGTCTGTTGTGAAATCATCTAGATCAAACAATGGGAAGAATTGCCCGGGCGTCACACTTACTGTGGGCAAGGGGGTCACATCCCAGGTCGGAGGAGAACAACACGTTCCGCCACAACTACCTGGAACTGGGTTTGAACAGATCTGACCGGCTGAACACGTTTGCGAGCAACCCGCGACTAGGCCACATCCTTGATTGGAGGGTTGGCATGTTCCTCCACAACCCCCATTTACAGAACCTGCACAGATAAACCCATTCGGGCATTGTGTTGAACACCCTGCGATTAAACCACAACCCAATGTTGAGGTTTGACAGGTTCCTCCACATCCACCCAATACATTTCCGGAACAAGAAAATCCAGCTGGACACTGTGTTTGACAGGAAGAAA
>CAYOJS010000055.1:0-8927 GCA_964404345.1 uncultured Methanosarcinales archaeon | reverse complement strand
GTGACCGAAACCTATATAAATGGGTTTGAGTTCTTTAAAGGTAAAGTTTCTTAGATATTATGGTGAATGAATGAGTGAAGTGTTGAAAACAGGAACAACAACCCTTGGTTTGGTGTGTAAAGAGGTAGTCGTATTGGCTACGGATAAGCGCGCTACCGCGGGCGATATGATCGTTCAAAAGAAGGCTCAAAAGCTGCATAAACTAGCTACAAACATCGCTGTTACGATCGCAGGCTCCGTTTCAGACGTTCAAGTCTTGATCAAACTCATCCGAGCCGAGTTAAAGTTAAAGGAAGTCCGAATTGGTCGTCGATCAACCGTCAAGGAAGCCGCGAATCTTTTGGCTAACTATGTCTATTCCAACATTCGAAATTTCAGTGTCATTCCAGGAATTACTCATTTCCTGCTCGCAGGCTTTGATGAGTCTGGCCTTCACTTGTATGATATTTTCCCAGATGGCTCCGTGACGGAAATCGATGATTATGTATCCAGTGGTTCGGGAAGCGTCTTTGTATATGGCGTGTTGGAGAGCAGTTACAAAAAGGGGATGGATGAGAAAGAAGCCATCGATCTAGCCACGCGGTCTGTGAATGCCTCTTTACAGCGGGACACAGGTTCAGGAAACGGCCTAGAAGTTTGGGTCGTCGACAAAAATGGAATCCGTGTAGTCATGGAAAAGCTCGTAGCAGAAAAATTAGTATAAATGTCAAGAACACAAGACATTTCTGAATGTTCATAAAACAAGTATTCAAAGACCGGATGTTAAGATGACAGATATCATTAAAGAGATTCTAAAGAACCTTCCAGAAGAAAAAATATCCGACGCTGTGTTTGAAGGCGCAAACATCGTATTGTATACAAAAGATAAGAAGTTCTTTATGGAAGAGAGCGGGCTCATCAAGAGCATTGTGAACATCATCAAGAAGCGCATTGAGCTCCGTCCAGATCCTAAGATTTGCCTGGATCCGGAAAAGGCGGAAATCGCAATCCGCGAAATCATGGGCAGCGAAGTCAGCGTGGACAACATCATTTTCGATCCGCAGCGTAGCATGGTAATCCTGGAAGTAGACAAGCCTGGCTTGGCGTCGAAAGTTCTTGCACAAGACAGGTCAGCGTATCTACAATGGTTGGTTGAGGTAGAAAAAAGAAGAATGGGTGCGAGTGACGGTTTTGGGTGCTGGAAGGCAGGTCGGTCGCTCATGCTTCCTATTGCAGACCCCCGAATCCAGGATCTTATTGGATTGTGGAATGGATGTGTCAAATGATGAAATGCCTTATCCATATTTAGAAGCGCCCGAATTTAACATCAAAGAATTAGACGCCATCATCGTGACACATGCGCACATCGATCACTCAGCTCTCATTCCTTACATGTATAAATTCGGTTTCCGAGGTCCCACGTATTGTACGGCTCCGACAAGAGACGTCATGGCTTTATTGCAGTTAGATTGTGTCAAGATTCAGCATGCCGAAGGTAAAGATCCTATTTACACAAGCGAGGACATCAAGGAAATGGTAAAGCACACGATTTGCCTGGATTATGAAGAAGTGACAGACATCACGCCCGACATTCGAATCACGTTCTACAACGCAGGCCACATCTTAGGCAGTGCCATGGTTCATATCCACATCGGGAATGGCTTGCATAATTTCATTTACAGCGGTGACATCAAATACGGCCGTACAAACCTCCTAACTCCAACCTCGACCGTGTTCCCTCGCCTAGAAACGTTAATGGTAGAAGCCACGTATGGCGCAAAGGAAGATGTCATGCCACCTGCCATGGAGCAGGACAACATGATCATTGATCTCATTACAACAACGATCAAGCGAGGCGGTAAAGTCTTAATTCCAACTTTAGGCAGCGGTAGAGGCCAAGAAATCGTAGTGCTCATCGAGCGTCTCATCCGGGAAGGAAAGATGGAGAAATTCCCAGTATACATCGATGGTATGGTATGGGACATTACCGCCATCCACACTGCTTATCCAGAGTTTTTAAACAGTGGCGTTCGGCAGCAAATCTTCCATTATGATAACAATCCTTTTTTAGCAGATAACATCAAGCGCGTCGGCAGTCAAAAGGAACGTAAAGAAATCATTGAAGACCAGGGGCCTTGCATCATCTTGGCTACTTCCGGTATGTTGCATGGAGGTCCTTCCGTTGAATACTTAAAGCGCTTGGCTGAAAACCCGAAAAACAGCCTCTTGTTCAGTTGTTATCAAGGAGAAGGCACGTTAGGTCGAAAGATCATGAATGGCATGCGTGAATTGAACTTCCAAGAAGGTCAGAAAGTAGAGACCATCCCCTTAAAAATGGAAATAGGTAAAATCGCCGTCAGCGCCCACGCAGACCGTCGAGAATTGATGAATTTCATCCGAAATTGCAATCCCAAGCCCAAGAAGGTCATTGTCGTGCACGGCGAAAGCAGCAAATGCCTCGACCTCAGCAGTAGCATTCATAAGATGTTCCGCATCGAGACCGTGGCGCCCAGGAACTTAGATACGATACGATTAAAATAGTTCCCCCACACTCTTCTCCGAATGAAGAATACAGCGATATTTCATGGTACAGGCTGTTCTCCAAACTCGTATTGGCTTCCATGGTTAAAGAGCGAATTGGAAAAAAAAGGCTACCAAGTTTGGGTTCCTTCATTGCCAGAACCTGACAAACCAGATCTCAAAAATTGGCTGCCATTCGTAATGAAAAACGGAGTATTCTCAGAAGAAACAATCCTAATAGGCCATTCGGCCGGTTGCCCGTTGATTCTGAGCATTTTAGAGAACATCAAAGTAAAAGTCAAGCAAACTATCTTAGTGGCAGGGTTTTCAGAGTCTTTGAAAGCCATCGACAAAAAACCTATTTTTCAGGAATCGTATGATTGGGACAAGATCAAACAGCACGCCAACGAATTCATCTTCATCAACTCGGACAATGATCCTTGTGGGTGCAATGATAAGGCAGGGCGAAAGTTACGGGAGCACTTAGAGGGCAAGTTGATCATTTGCAAGGGACAAGGCCATTTCGGTTCAGACACCTATAAACAGCCTTATAAGGAGTTCCCGCTAGTGCTAGAACTCATCATTAAGCCCTAAAAACGCTGTTTCCGGAAAATCCGTGAAAATTCCGATTTTTTCGAAATTTCCGATTTTAACTATTTTTCCGAAATTTATATAAATGCAAAGGCCTTACCTAAAGGCATGGAACAAGTGCTTATGCCAAAAAACAAGTCTCCGGCGTTTCAAGAATACGAGGTAAAAGTGGGTAAAAAAGGCCAATTTACAATCCCAAAAAAGATTCGAGACAGAGACCACATAAAAGAAGATGACCTATTCAACGTTACCCTCATGTCAGATGGAAGCATTCTGCTAAAAAGAGAAACGAAAAAAGTAGACAAGTTACTAGAATTTATTAGGGCATTACCAAAAATAGACTGGGACAAAGCTTGGAAAGAAATAGAAGCAGAAAGAGATCTGGAGCGCAGTTAAAATGTATTATTGTACAGATACTTGGTTTGTTCTCAAGCTCTTTCATGAAGATGAAAAAGCATTGAATATTGTAAAAAATGTCCGAGAAGGGAAAGACTGGTTATTCATTCCATTTACTGTATTCGCAGAAACGTTCAAGAAACTTATGCAATTAGGGATCCCAAAAAAAACAATCGATGAATTTTTCGACATCATAGAGGCCTATGCAAAGATAAGATTTATAATGTTAGATAAAAATATAGCTAAAGAAGCGGCGAGTATTTCATTGACCTATAAAGTACCCCTATTGGATTCGTTCGTAGCCGCGACAAGTAAAATATGCGAATGTCATATTCTCTTATCAGGAGACAGGGATTATGCCCTGCTTGCAAAGAACAAATACCTCAAAGTCCAGTCCTGGTAAGAAACCTTTATATATCGTTCTTCTTAAAGTTAGGGCATGAGAGAGGAAGGCGGAACAAATGAGATGATCGTCAAGTTCAGGGGTAATTTTGACTTCATCGGCTTATACGACTTGTTGTTTGCCTGGTTGAGAGACCGCCATTACCGTCCAGTCGAAAGAAAGCACAAGGAAAAGGCAGGAGGGGAAGGCAAGGAGGTTGAGATCATTATAGACGGAGAGTTAGAAGTAAACGAATACATCAATTACATGGTAAGTTTCTCGATTCATGTGTGGGACTTGAAAACAGTAGAGATAAAGGAAGGGGATGTCACGAAAAAAACAGATTGGGGTCGCCTGGAGGTCAAAATGGAGGGGAAGATCGTGATGGATCCGAAGAATAAGATTCCAAACAAGACAGGAATTCTAGGAGCCATGGATACGTTCTTAAAGAAAGTGGCGTTATGGCGTGAGATTGAGTTCTTACATGATGATCACCTAATGATCACTGTAGGTAAGGTCCAGGCCATGGTGAAAAAGTTTTTAAACATGGATACGAGTGAAACAGCATTTGCCTAAAATGGTGCAGCGCAACATACTCATTGACGGAAAGGAGTTGAAGTACGAGGGTATTATGGATGCCCGTAAGTTGTGCGCTGTAATCTATCACTGGTTTAAGGAGCGCCATTACAACTTGGTGGAAAAGCTAAATTTCGAGCAGACCTTTGAAGAGGGGAAGCAAATGGAAGTGCGTCTCATGCCATTTAAGCGGTATGATGATTATACAAAGTCTGAGATCAAAGTCGCCATGAATTTCACTCAGTTGAAAGAAGTAGAAGTCGACCTGAATGGCGTAAAGCGCAAATTATGGAAGGGAAAGGTGAGCATTAAGTTCACCGCTACGTTGATTACAGATGCGCACAATCGTTGGAATGAAAAGCCATTCCTGTTCTTCTTTCGAGTGTTGATGGATAAGTTCTTTTTAAAAAATCAGATAAGTCGCGCGGAAGGGGAGTGCCAGTCAGATTGCGAATCCTTGATCGACGAAGTGAAGAGTTTCTTGAACTTGTATCGATGGACGTAAAAAAAGAAAATTAAATCTTTTCGTGCGGCAGTCTTCGCTTGACATCGATGGGTATGATGCCTTGTTCAAATTCCAATTTCGCAATTTCAACAGGGTTGTACTTAATCTCTTCGAATTGTTTCTTGGTCAGTTTTACAAGGGGCGGCGCCCCCATGGCGATTTGCAGGGCTCGGCTGCCGACCATGCGAGCTTTTTCATACTTGGTGTACTGTCCGGGGTTTAAGTGGAGTTCATAGTTCATGTGTCACCTCGAAAATTTTGAGGTGTGCCAAAAATGCGCGCATTTTTGAGCATCACCTGATTTTAGAGCGGATTTCTTGGCTGACGCGGCTGCCCAGTTCAAGGATTTTGTCAAACTCTTCGCATGTGATGGGTTCGTCTCCGCCTTTTTGCATGGCGCATAAGTCTCCATTTTCAAGGAAGGTCATCGTGAGCCGAGCGTCCAAGACACTTTCTTCGTCTTGTGTGGGGTCTACCAGGATGTTTTCTCCGATCTTTATAACTGTGATGGGAATTGGGTTTTCAACCAAGGGAAGACCTTTATTCTCATGTTCTTTATAGTCGATGACTCCGTCTTTGACCATAGGGAACTTGGCGGTTTTAATGGCAACAAGAGCCGCAAGTCCTCCAATATCAATTAAGTTGCCGTCATGGTTTAAGGGGCAAATGTCGACGTTGACCGTCCAGACTTTTACGCCTTTTTCAACGCAAAGTTGCTGGGTGTTCATGGCATGGCTTTCTCGGATGCCTCGGTCAATGACTCGAGCCGTTTCAATGCTTTCGCTGCCGGGAGGTCCGGATTCGAATTCAGGGTTGGCTAGGGGCAGCAACTCAGCGCCGACCATTAAGATGCCTTCATCCGGTGTGTCAGGGAAGGGTTTTTCAAGCGCAAGCTTGACTCCGACAATGAGTTCAGTTTCTCCGCATTGGACCCAGGCGCTGCCTTCCGCCGTGCGGATGCAGTTGGTTTTGATGGTGATGGGTCTAAATTCATCGCATTTTCGGCCGTCTAAACGATAGCCTTTTTTTAGGGCGTTGCTGATGTGTTCTTTGAGTTGGTAGTTTGTCATAGTTTCACTCCATTATATATTTTTCTTTGAGCGCTTTGCGCAGGATTTCAGCGACAAACGGTGCTCGTTCTTTGGCCATGGCTAGGCACCTTTGTATATCAGATGGGCTGATGCGCCCATCCATTTGAAGCAGGGTAATTTCTCCTGTACTGGGAACCAAGGCGACGGGAATGTCCACAGAGCTGTTGTGTTCAAAGTGTTCCTCGTCACCATCTAGGTCAACGACGCACTGGTCGCCGACTTTTCCGACGCTGAACGCAACAACCATGTCTTTCATGAGAAGTCCAGCATCTGCAAGGGCAATGCTCGCCGCGCAGATGCCAGCGCATCGGCTTCCCGCGTCCGTCTCCGTGAGTTCAATGAAGACGTCCACAACTGCGTTGGGGTAGTCTTTCAGGTCCAAAACAGGTCGTAAGGCTCTCTCAGTGATCATGGAGATTTCTTTGCTTCTTCGGCTAGGGCCGGGTCTGACTCGTTCGCCGGCTCCGCTGAAAGGCATCATGTTGTAGTTGCATCGTAGCAAGCCTTGTTTGGGGTCTTGCAGGAATTTAGGATATAACTCCCTCGGTCCGTAAACAGCCGCGTACGCAGTCGTTTTCCCAATTCGGAAATAAGCGCTTCCATCGGCTTTTTTGATGACGCCGGCTTTGGCTTCGATCGGACGAAGTTCATCGAACTTTCGTCCATCAAATCGTTTAGTGTAGCTGGTCATGGGAACTTTCCTCCGAGTGATATTCACCTTCGTGGGTTTCTTCACGGTCTTCAATGATCTCTATTTTCATTCCTGTTTTTTCTTCCAGGAATTTTTGGACTCGTTCGGTGAGGCCTTGGATGTGGGCTTCGCGTTGGATCTTGTTGACGGCTTCGACAACAATGATTTCTTTGTCAGGTTCGCCATTGATCCATACCAGGCCGTTTTGGCCGACCGTAATCTGGCATCCGGTCGATCGTTTGATCATGCTGACCATGCTGCCTTTTTTCCCGATGATGCGGGGTACTTTGCAGGGGCTGACTTTGATGATCCTTCCCCCGCGGAGTCTGCGTAGGCCTGGTCCTTTACAGCTCACATCAATCAGATTTTGGCTGGTGACATTAACAATCTTTGTCACGACATGATCTTCCAAATTGAAGTATTTGCTTAGATCAGCACCTTTGGCAATGTAGTCGAAGCTGGCATCTTTCAGGTTCAACACCGCTGTGTAGGGGCTGTTGAGTTCCAAGCGCCATCCAGTCATGAGGATGTCAATGACCCTTCCGATGACGATGTCGTTTCGTCGGGGCAAGTATCTTCCCGCTAAGGGGATGATTTTGAGTACTTTTCCATCCACGTTCAATAGGCCGAGTTGGCTGGCCATGATTTTGTCCTGCTCACGGTAGGTTCCGTAGCTGGGTAGGTAGTCCATTCCTTCGGCGATGACTTCGCCAGGAACGACAACGGTTTTGTCTTGTGCATTAAGTCCTGTCATTTTTTCACCATATTTTTCTTTTATCGTGTTCCGATTACTTTGATTTGCACGTTTCCGTGCGTTTTGCTATTTAGATCGTCCATGAGGTCGTTTTGCAGGCCAGCAGGTATTTCAATGACGCAGAGCCAGCTTCCATCGTTCTGCCATTCATCTTTTTTGATGACGCCATAGCTGGAAACAGTGCCATACATCTTAGGGGCATATTGAGTAGGTATGCGGATTTCCAAGTCTTTGATTTCAAAGCGAATGGGCAAAACAGGTTGTAATTTTTGAAGTACATCATGAACTTGGTCTTCGGCACGCTTGTATTCGTCGAAGTGCACTTTAGCTTCTTCAATGGCGTTTTCAATGCGTTGCACCGGGTGCGGCGCGCCTGTTCGGGGATCGACTCCATTGCGATGGATGATTTCAATGATCTTTCTTTTTTTAGCTTCTCGTACCTTTTCGCGGTATTCGGAAGTTAATTGGAGTTCGCCTTCTTTGAGGATCTTTTCCGCAATAACAAGGGGATCTTTGGTTCCAAAGACCGTTTGCATTTCATCCTCGCTGGCCGCGAGGCCTTTCTTGGCATCGGAGAAAATCTTTTCAGCGTGAAGGACTTCTCGCAATTCAACGGCTTTGCCTTGTTTGTGTTCAACAGCCTTGTCAGGATCAACCACGATTTCAAACGTGGTTCCGTGTGTTTTGAGCCGTGCCAGGTTAAAATGGATTTTTTCCCGGTCAAAGGTCATTCGAGTGGATCCAGTTGTCATAAAGCACCTTATTTAGCCATTTTGAGGAGTTTGTCCTTGCTGATTTTTTGCATCATGCGCTCTTTGACATCAATGTAAGCAGCGTCAATGCGTTCGGGGCTGAAGTTGGGGAGTACTTTTTTGAGGGCGCGGATGGCCAGTTTAAGGCCGTCTTCAACACTCATGTCTTCTTTGTACTCTTTGTGGAGGAGTTCTTGGATTTCAATGTCGCTTTCTCCGATGACTGTCGCCAAGTATTGGGTGTAATTACCGAAGGGGTCTGTTTCAAATAATTTCAAGCTTCCGTCTTCGTCTACACCAGCAATAAGGATGCTGACGCCAAAGGGTCTGAGTCCACCTGATTGTGTGCAGTACTGCATAAGGCTACAGATGTCTTTGACAATGCTTAAAATGTCAATGGGACCATCAAAAGTAACACGATTTTGTTGGGCGCGGACTTGGGCGCGTTCGATCAATACGCGAGCATCGCTCATAATGCCGGCAGGAGTGGCCATAACGTGGTCATCCACTTGGAAGATTTTTTCAATGGCATCAGAGATGGCCAGTTTGTCAATGACTCGCTTGTCCGTAACTAAGAGGACAGCGTCTTTGAGGACCATGCCAATGGCAGTATTGCCGAGGCGTACGGTTTTCTTGGCGTATTCGACTTGGAGGAGTCGACCATCCGGACTGAACATGGTGATCGCTCGG